>CABIKM010000046.1 GCA_902196205.1 Candidatus Methylomirabilis lanthanidiphila
CCTGGCCGGAGCGCACCTGGGCCCGACATCCCCCGCACTCGCCATCGGCGCAGCGGTAGTCGACCAGGCGCAGGCCCTGCCGCAGGGCGTACTGCAGGATCGGCTCGGTCGCCTCACACTCGATGGTAATGCCCAGCGGTTCAAACCGAACCTTGCGCTTCCTCGTCATCCGCGTCTGCTCCTGGGGGGCCGTCCCGCCTTGTGGCCGGTCGCCGGACGCGTCGGAGCGCTCACCCCTGCTGCTCACCTGGCAACCCTTGAGCCAGATGGGGGACTCATACGGCCTTCGTCTCGGCCGCCTTCCGGCCGTGACGGACGCTATTGTCATGAGAGGCCGCCGCTGCACCAGCACCCGACCCTTGCGCAAATATCGATTCGTCCGGCCACTGCACGGGGATCTTGAACCCGATATACCGCTCAATGGCGTCGAGCGACAGCACATATTCCTCGTCGGCCAAGCTGATCGCCTTACCGGCCGCCCCAGCCCGCGCTGTCCGGCCGATCCGATGAACGTAGTCTTCCGGATCTTGCGGGAGGTCGTAGTTGATTACGTGACTGACTGCCTCGACATGCAGCCCGCGCGAGGCGACATCGGTGGCCACCAGGATCGGCAGCGTGCCCGCTTTGAACTGGGCGATAATTCGAAGGCGCTTACGTTGATCGATACTACCGCTGATCAAATCGGCCATAAGCCCGCACCGAACCAGCTTGGCAGTGAGTCGCTCGGCGCCCTGCCTGGTATTCGAGAAGATGAGGATCCGTTGCCAGGATTCGTGATGAAGCAGCCAGCGCAGCAGCCGAAATTTCTCCTGCTTCTCCACGTGAAAGAGTACGTGTTCAACCTTGTCCACCGTGACCTGCTCGGGGGAGATGGCGACTTTAGTCGGGTTATTCATAAACTCATACGACAGCTCCATCTCTCGAAAGGACAGCGTCGCCGAGAAGAGGAGTGATTGACGCTTATGGTAAGGGGGAAGCCGCCTGAGCAGGAAGCGAAGATCTTTAATGAAGCCCATGTCAAACATCCGGTCGGCTTCGTCCACAACCAGGACCTCGACTTGTGAGAGCTCGTAGACCCCCTGCTTCAAGTAATCGATGAGCCGTCCCGGCGTCCCGATCAGGATGTCGACATTCTGCTGGAGTGCGTCCCGCTGCTTCTGGTAGTCGACTCCCCCATAGACGGCGAGCCGCGTAAGGCCGGTGAACCCACCCAGCAGTTCCACATCCCACAGAATCTGCACAGCCAGCTCGCGTGTGGGGGCCAGGATCAAGGCGCGGGGCGCGCCAGGAAGTGTCGGACGTTTTGAAGTGAGCAGTCTGACAAAAAGGGGGATCAGGAAGGCCGCCGTCTTGCCGCTTCCGGTCTGGGCTTGTCCTGCAACGTCCTTCGCCGCCAAGGCGAGCGGCAGCGTCTCGGCCTGAATCGGCGTACACCGGGTAAAGCCGGCCGCCTCGATCCCCTTGCAGATCGACTCGGGCAGCGAGAAGGCGTCAAAGGTCTTCATGCGCCGCCCCCGCGTACGTCGGTTTCAGCAAGTTGCCCCGCAGGGCGCGCGCCGGTCAGTCGGTTGTGTCTTGCAGAGGTGTGCATATTTGTCACTATTATGCCTTTCATAATGGGGATTGACAAGGTAAATCGGTTATGGTACAAAATTTCGATTTCTTCTAAAGCGGCCAGATGCGGTCTTGAAGATCGTACGGAAAGGTAGTCATCCTAGCCTGCCCGTTGATCCCCCCCTCAATGGTCCGCCATCCGGGAAGCGTTGGTTGTAACAGGCGTTTGTCCTAACCCTTTAACTTTTACGGAGGTAACAGTGAAGCTGAGAAACGTCGTGACAGGAATGGTCGTCTTAACTTTGGTATTCCTTGCCGGTTGCGGAGGCGGCGGAGGAAGTGAAGGCAAAGGGGATCCCATCGCCATAGCAGAGCAGTTCATGGATCTGTACTATAAGAAAGGCAACCCCCAGGAGGCGAAGGCGCTGGCGAACACTGAGGTGGCCGAGAAGATTCAGGCGGCTGCGGCTGCCCCTGCAGAGGAAGGGCAGGAGGTCTCCTATCACCTGAAGGAGCAGAGCCGAGAGGGCAAACATTCGTACGTCCTGTTCCAGATGGAGATTAAGAAGAAAGAGGGTGAGCCCGTGTACAAGACGATCTCCCTTTTCGTTGATCTGGTCGATGGCGCCTGGAAGGTGACCCTCTTCGATGAGAGGCTCGAGCCGGGTCCACATCAGGAAACCACAAAGGGCTAGTACAGCCTTGGAACGGGCTGAAGACTGAAGGTCGATAGGCTGAAGGTGGAAGGTGTGAATTACCTCAGTCCTCGGACTTCAGCCTGAACGCTTAGTACAAAAAAGCCCCAGGGGACGTTCCCCTGGGGCTTTTTTCTTCCCTTCAGTCTTCAGTCTACGACCTATCTTAATACATATCACCCATTCCGCCGTGGCCGCCCGGCGGCATAGCGGGCCCCTTCTCCTTTTCCGGAATCTCGGTGATCAGCGCCTCGGTGGTGATCATTAACGAGGCGATGCTCGACGCATTCTGCAGCGCAATCCGAGCCACCTTGGTCGGGTCGATAATCCCGGCCGCCAGCATATCTTCGTATACCTCTGTCTCGGCGTTGAAGCCATACGCGCCGTTGTTCTCCCGAACCTTCTGGACGACAATCGAGCCTTCAACCCCGGCGTTCTCCGCAATCTGACGGATCGGCTCCTCGAGTGCCCGCCGAACGATCTCGCCGCCGACCTTCTCGTCATTCTCGAGCTTCAGCTTTTCAATGACCTTCGATGCGCGGAGGAAGGCCACGCCGCCGCCCGGAATGATGCCCTCTTCGACAGCCGCACGGGTCGCGTTCAGCGCATCCTCAACACGGGCCTTCTTCTCCTTCATGGCGATCTCAGTGGCCGCGCCGACCTTGATCACCGCCACACCGCCGGCGAGCTTGGCCAGCCGCTCCTGGAGCTTCTCCCTATCATAGTCGGAGGTCGTCTCCTCAATCTGAGCGCGGATCTGCTTGATGCGGCCCTCGATCTCCTTCTGGGCGCCGGCCCCCTCGATGATGGTGGTATTTTCTTTATCGATGACCACCTTCTTCGCCTTGCCCAGGTCGTCCAATCGGATATTCTCCAGCTTGATCCCCAGCTCCTCAGAGATCACCTCGCCGCCGGTGAGCACCGCGATGTCCTTCAGCATTTCCTTACGCCGATCGCCAAAGCCCGGCGCCTTGACCGCAGCGCAAGTCAGTGTCCCGCGCAGTTTGTTGACCACCAGGGTAGCCAACGCTTCGCCTTCGACCTCTTCAGCGATCACCAGCAGCGGCTTGCCCATCTTGGCAATCTGCTCAAGCACGGGCAGGAGGTCCTTCAGATTGCTGATCTTCTTTTCGTGAATCAGGATCAGCGGGTTTTCCAACACCCCTTCCATCCGCTCAGGATCGGTCACAAAGTAGGGCGAGCTGTAGCCTCGGTCGAACTGCATTCCCTCAACGACATCGAGGGTCGTCTCCATGCTCTTGGCTTCCTCGACGGTGATGACCCCGTCTTTGCCTACCTTCTCCATGGCATCGGCAATCAGATCGCCGATCGTCCTGTCGTTGTTGGCCGAGATCGTGGCAACCTGAGAGATCTCCTTCTTCCCCTTGGTCGGCTTGGAGATTTTCTTCAGCTCGTCTATGACGCCCTCAACGGCCTTCTCGATCCCTCGCTTCAACGCCATCGGGTTCGCGCCGGCCGTCACGTTTCTGATCCCCTCCCGGAAGATCGACTGGGCCAGCACGGTAGCGGTGGTGGTGCCGTCTCCGGCCACGTCGGAGGTCTTACTCGCCACCTCCTTCACCATCTGGGCGCCCATATTCTCAAAGTTATCTTCCAGCTCGATCTCTTTAGCCACGGTGACCCCGTCCTTCGTGATATTCGGGGCGCCGAACTTCTTGTCGATCACGACGTTGCGCCCCTTGGGGCCCAGCGTGACCTTCACGGCTGTGGCAAGGACGTCCACACCCTTCTGAATCTTTCGCCTTGCCTCCTCATCAAACAGTAGTTGCTTTGCTGGCATATCAGCTTTCCTCCTCAACCTGCGTCAGTGTTTGACTACAAAATGACGTTCACTCCGTCAACGTCCCGCAAACCGACTATTGCAGGACGCACAGGACGTCTTCCTCCCGCATGATCAGAAATTCCTCGTCGTCAAGTTTCACCTCCGAACCGGAGTACTTTCCGAAGAGGATCTTGTCGCCGACCTTCACATCCATCGGCTGTCGCTTCCCATCATCGCCGACCTTGCCCGGCCCGACGGCAATGACCTCGCCTTCTTGGGGTTTCTCCTTCGCACTATCGGGAATGATGATCCCGCCCTTCTTGGTTTCCCTCTCTTCCAGGCGCTTCACGAGGATTCGGTCGTGCAACGGTTTTACCTTCACGATCGCTTACTCCTTTCTTCGCGGAGCAGATATGCTCCAGCAACTCCCCGCCCACGCGATATACGCAGGCAGGCGCTACGGTTTCACCTCACGCATCACACCACGAACAGTTCGGCAGCCGCAATACTGTTAGCACTCTCTTGTCTAGAGTGCTAATAACTATAAGCGGCCAGGCGATTACTCGCAAGGATAATTATCGGGACACGTGTTCGAAAAACGCGGGATATAGCGTATTTCAGGATATTATTCGTCCATTATGCCGTTTTTCACTAATATGCTCATACGTCCTTTGTTATGATCCTGCTTCAAGGTCAACGTTTAGTGTTCAACGTTCAAGGTTCAAGGTTGGACTGTGAACATTGAACTCGGCTTCTAACCACCACTTCTTTCGACTGATAATGATCTTGACAGCATTCAGTTCGGGTACCTATACTGCTTCAACGAGGGACAAGTGCGACAAAATGATTACTATTGTTGCCGTTTATGGCGCGGTATTTAGTAAATGCTGACGTAGGCAAGGAACAGTTATGAAAGCCGTTATCATGGCCGGCGGTTTCGGAACTCGCCTGCGGCCGTTGACGACCAACATCCCCAAGCCGATGATCCCGATGGCTGTCAAGCCGCTCATGGAGCACATCGTAGACTTGCTCAAGGATCACGGGCTTGACGACCTCATCACCCTCCTCTACTTCCAACCGGATACGATCGAGCGCTACTTCGGCGACGGCCGCGAATTCGGCGTCAAGATGGTCTATGCCACGGCCACCGAAGACTACGGCACGGCCGGGGCGGTCAAGAACGCCGCGGCCTTTCTGGACGACACGTTCCTGGTCATCAGCGGCGACGTCCTCACCGATTTCGATCTCTCGAAGGCGGTGAAGGTCCACAAAGATCGCGGGGCCATGGCCACGATGGTGTTGACCAGGGTTGAGAACCCGCTTCAGTACGGCGTTGTCATCACGGCTCCCGACGGCCGCATCACACACTTTCTGGAGAAACCGACGTGGGGCGAGGTCATCAGCGATACCGTCAACACCGGAATCTATATTCTCGAACCCGAGGTACTCGAACTGATCCCGGCCGGAAAAGAGTTCGACTTCAGCCGCGATCTGTTCCCAAAGCTGATGCATGAAGGGCGTCCCCTGTACGGCCATGTGGCGGCCGGGTATTGGAAGGATGTGGGCGATCTCATCGAGTATCGCCTCGCGCATCGCGACATCCTGGCCGGTCTGGTAAAGGTCGCACTTCCTGGAACGCAGGTAGAGGGACTCGACAAACCGATCTGGCTTGGGGAGGGGAGTCGGGTCGATTTCACTGCGTCGCTGAGAGACGGGGTCCTGATCGGCAGGCATACACAGGTCGGACCAAACACCCACATCACGCGCAGCGTCATTGGCGACAACTGTGTGATCGAGGAGGGTGCCGTCATCATCGGATCGGTGCTCTGGAACAATGTCTTTATCGGCGCCCGAGCCGTTCTGAAGGAGAACGTTGTCGGCCGGGCCAGTGAGATCAAGGCCAACGCCCGCATCTTTGAGGGCGCGCTGATCAGCGAACAGTGTAAGGTCGGCGAGGGATCGGTGGTCAAGGCCGACGTCAAGGTCTGGCCTCACAAGGTAGTCGAGGACGGAGCCGTCCTGGCCACCAGTCTGATCTGGGGCCAGAAGTGGTCGCGGGCTCTGTTCGGCGCCTACGGCGTGACCGGGTTGGCCAATCTCGAGATCTCACCGGAGTTTGGCGCGAAGCTTGGCGCCTGTTTTGGGGCGACCCTTCGGATGGGATCGTTCGTCCGCACCAGCCGCGACGGCCACCAGGCCTCCCATATGGTGAAACGGGCCGTTGTCAGCGGTCTGCTCTCCGCCGGCATCAATGTGCGTGATTTCCGCGTCGCCCCTATCCCGGTGGTCCGGTATAAGATGAGCGCGCGCGACGTGGTGGGCGCTGTGCATGTTCGAAAGTCTCCCTTCGATTCGGAGTTGATCGATATCATATTCTTTGATGAGTACGGCATGGATATCTCATCCAGCCGGGAGAAGAGCATTGAACGGCTCTTTTTCCGGGAGGATTTCCGTCGCGCGAAGGTTGAAGAGATCGGGCGTCTCTCCCCTCCGCCGTACGGCACCGATTTTTACCGGGACGGAATCCTGAGCTTTATCGATCAAGACGCGCTGCGCCGTTGTGGCTTCAGAATCGTGGTCGACTACGCCTATGGCTCGTCGTCGGTCGTCTTTCCGCAGATCTTGGGGACGCTGGGGTGCGAGGTCATTGCGCTGAACGGCTGCATGGACGAAAGCAGAATCACCAAAAGCGCTGAAGAGTTCCGTCGCTCGTTGCATCAGCTCTCGGGGATCGTCAAAAGCCTTCGGGCCGATTTGGGCATCATGCTCGACGCCGGGGGGGAAAAGATTTTTATTGTGGATGACGCCGGCAACCTGTTGAGCGACGACCTGGCCCTGGCGACCATGGCCTTGCTTGTGATGCGGACCCATCCTCACGGGGTGATCGGCATTCCGATCACCGCCGGCTCGGTCATCGAAGAGCTGGCCCGCGACCTCGGCTTCGAGGTGCTCAGGACAAAAACTGCCCCGCGAGCGCTGACGGAAGCCGCTACACAAGAGGGCGTCATCTTTGTGGGGGACGGCCTCGGCGGTTTTATCTTCCCCAAGTTTCAACCGGCCTTTGACGGGATGCTGGCCATCCTCAAGCTCTTGGAGATGCTCGCAACTCAGGATCTCCGTCTGCGCCAGTTTATCCCATCTGTTCCTCAGCGTTTTAAATGCCGTGAGCAGGTACCCTGCTCCTGGGAACGGAAGGGCGGGGCTATGCGAGCCCTCATCGCCGCCACCGCCGACGAACAGGTCGAACTGGTGGACGGGGTGAAGGTCCACCTTGGCAGAGACTGGGTGATCCTCTATCCCGATCAGGACCGGCCAATGTTCCATATCCTCGCCGAGGCCGACACCCTTGCACAGGCGGAAGCTCACGTGGCCCGATATCGGGCATTCCTCGATGATTGCATGAAGGGTAGTCTGGCGGAGGCCGCGTTATGACGCAAATTCGGTTCGGCACATCCGGCTGGCGCGACATCATCGCCGAGAACTTCACCTTTGCGAATGTTCGCCTTGTGGCGCGGGCTATCGCCGAATACCTGCTGGCCGAGGGCGCCGACCGGCCGCAGGTCGTCGTGGGGTATGACACCCGCTTTCTCTCGGAGGCCTTCGCGGCCGAGGCGGCCGCAGTCCTGGCGGCTCACGGCGTGCGGGTCTGGCTTACCGACCGGGATGCGCCGACACCGGTTATCGCGTACGAAGTGATTTGCCGCGGCGCAGCGGGCGGCCTGAATATTACGGCCAGCCACAACCCGCCGGAATACAATGGGCTCAAATTCTCCGGCCCCTCCGGAGGGCCGGTCCTTCCCGCAGTCACCGACCGGATCGAAAAGAGGGTGCAGGAGCTGCTGGCGCAACCCGAGACGCCGCGGCCTCCTCTCGGAGAGTTGGAGGCCAAGGGCCTTGTGGTGCGGATTGACCCGCGGCCGACGTACCTGAACCGACTGCGAGAGTTGGTGGATCTGCGCGCGATTGCTGCGGCGCGCCTCAAGATCGCGGTCGATCTGCTCTATGGAACCGCCGGGGGCTACCTGGACGAGATCCTGCGCGAGGCCGGGTGCGACGTGCAGACGCTCCACGGAGCCAGAAATCCCGCCTTCGGCGGCGCGGCGCCCGATCCCTCGGACGCCAACCTCCAGGAGCTGGCGACGATCGTGAGGTCAGGCGGATGTCATCTTGGGTTGGCCACTGACGGCGATGCCGATCGATATGGCATCATCGACCGCGACGGCCGTTTCATTGAGCCCAACTATATTCTGGCCCTGCTGCTGAAACATCTGATCGCAACCAGAGGTTGGCGCATGGGAGCGGCTCGATCGGTCGCCACCAGCCATCTGGTGGACGCGGTAGCCCGGCAACAAAGGGTCCCGATGTATGAAACCAAGGTCGGCTTCAAATACCTCGGCGAGCTCATCGCCCAGGGCAAGGTTGCGCTCTGCGGAGAGGAAAGCGCCGGCCTGTCGATTCTGGGGCACGTACCGGAAAAGGATGGTATTCTTGCCGCCCTCTTAGTGACGGAGATGATCGCCATGGCCGAGGGCCGCAGTGTCCAGAGTCTGCTTGATACGCTCTATACCGAGGTGGGAAGCACAATTTACGCTCGTCGCGTGAACCTCCATCTTACACTGGAGCAGCAAGAACGCCTGGCGGATCGCCTGAACGACCTACCGACGCGGGTGGCTGGACTCGCCGTCGTGGAGGTCAATCGACTGGACGGCACGAAGCTGCTGCTCGAGGACGGCAGTTGGTTGCTCGTGCGGTCTTCAGGAACAGAGCCGGTCGTGCGTCTCTACCTGGACGCACATTCCGAGACGCAGATCGAGGAGTTGACGGCTGCGGCGAGGGCACTCCTCGGGGTTTGATGGCCGGGGAGAGAATCACGATGCGGATGCGACAGTTTGTCACCGGTACGCAGGAAGAGATCGAGGCGACAAAGAGCGCCCGCAAACGGTGGCTCATCGTGATCGCCGTATTGGCAATTGCAATCGCGGCCTCTTCTGTCGTTGGAAAGAAAAGTCTTGTCAAGGTCATTCAGATGAACAAGACCAGAACCGAGCTTCAGCAGGAGATTACGCGGCTGAAGCAGGGCAACGAAGGGCTGACTCGGGAGATCCGATCCTTCGCCAACAATCCTGGTCAGGTCGAGGCGATCGCTCGTGATGATCTTGGACTGGTGAAACCGGGTGAAATCGTCTACCAGTTCGGTCCGCCGGGGCCGTCCACCGCTCCACCCGCCTCCTCCCGTTAAAGTCCGGTTCGGCTTCCTCTGTACTCACGGGATGTCCCGAAGAACGATTATTGTTCGCCGGACTTTCGCCGGACTTTCGCGCTTGACAATGCTCGGGTATTTCGTGTATTGATAGGAGCAACGCACGGCGCGTAGCCGGGGTAACAGGTAGGTGGCTTTCAGGGGCGTATTACCCTGGTAGCGGCCGATCAACAGTTGCAGTACAAAGGAGATGAAGTCAGATGGCAGGAATGGCACAGGTTGTAATGAATATCCTGACGACGCCGATGGGCGCTCTCGCTGGGCTCGTCGCAGTCGTCGCGCTTGTTCTTTTCGCCCGGTGGGTTTTTAGCGAGCCGCAGAAATAGCATAGTAGGGGCGAAATATGTTTCGCCCCTACTAGCACACCTCCCGCACATACAAGAGGATCAGCAGCCTGCAAGGGCGGGCCTTTGATCTTTTCTGTTCAGTGATACTTCTACTCGCGTTGGAGCGCATTAAGTACGCTGTTGCCGCCTCTCGGGGCTGCGCGGGAATGTCCTCGACATTATTGATACTCGCCGCTACTGCCCATTCACCCCTTGCTCAGATTCATCAACTTAAGTCAGTACTCGCCACCAGTCCCTGCCGATTCTGCGTGACTCTCACCCGGCGGTCCACACCCTCTCGCATTTCGGCCATATTATTGCCGGGTTCGTCACGGCCTGGTGCGGCGAGCGTTATCGCGCGAGGATGGGTTGGGCGGCGAGTCTGTTCCTTGAGGCGATGGCGGTCGGAGCCGCCTTCGGCTTTGGTGTCACGAGGTAAGTGGCGGGCCGACGATGAACAGCGCATTCGGCAGAAGGACACGGTTGCACCTTTCGCTTGCCCTCGCAACCGTTGTCGTGATCAACTCAGGTTGCACTACAAGTAGTGATCCGCGACGGCTACGCTTGCCGCCCCCCGCCGTCTGAGGAGTTACGCTCCCAGCTCGGACGGCTGCGGCTCTCTGAAGGCAACGCGCAGACGGAGGCGCTGCTCACGGGGCCTGCCAAAGGGGGAGGTGAGGGGGCGGCAAGAGGTGCAAAGATGGGTGTCAAGTTTGTCCTCCAGGGTGGCGATCCGTTCGCCTTTCTTTTTGTCCCGCCTGCGGCGCTCATGGGCACCGTTGTGGGGGCCGTCAGAGCCATGCCAGCGGCCGAGTTTGACGCAAAGGCACAGGCGCTCAGAACAGCCATGGAAGAGCTGAAGGTCCCGGAGACCTTCCGCCGCTGTGTCGCCGACAGGCTTCAGGAACTCACGTCCACGCCTGGGAGCCGCGTGATGTTCGAGGAGCCCGCATCAACCACGCTCGAGGTCATTGTTGAACAGGTCGGCCTTACCGGTGCTGTTGAACCAATTAACCCGCCGCTCAGCTTTGTTCTTACCGAACGTACGCGCCTGATCCGCGTATCCGATGGCGCCGAGTTGTACGGCCACTGGCTCACGTACCGCGGGCGGCTCCGGTCGCTTGAGGAGTGGTTCGTTCAGAATTCTATAAATTCCATGCTGTTACGTGAAGAGGCCGACCGGGCCTGCCGCGAGCTGGCTGAGCGGCTCGTGGATGAAGTCTTCCTGCTCTACCGGCCGGGCACCGAATGAAGCGTTATACGATCAGGTCAGGGAATCCAATGCACCGGTGGCGGCCGGAGCGACCACGACAGCCGCCGGTGAACCGCCAGTTCAGCGCTGATGGCCCAACTTGAAGCGCTACTCTTCGTTCGGCGCAACCTCGCGCTCATTTCACGCCCCCATGCGGAACCGGGCGGATTCGAGCACGGGACTCCTGGATAACAACCAGGCTTCCGGGCTGGGTAGCTATCCTTCTTTTCAGGAACTGTCGCATCACAGCGATGGCATTGGCGGCTCGCTGATCTCTCAAACGAAGGTACATCACCCCATGGCAAGGTTCTTGCTTGACTATAGCCAACTTACCGAAATCCCGATCGTGACTGATCACAACACGCCGGGTTGCCCACGCCCTTCGAAGCAGAAATGTATCGTCTTTGCCGTGCCACCCCTCTTCCTTCACGTCCTGCACATCATGCCCCTGCCCACGCAAGAAAGCTACAAGGCGAGGGGAGACGTTCTCATCGGTGAGGAACCTCAGTGTACTTGGCCTCACCCAGCCTTCTCCAAATCCACGTAAATCTCATTCTGCGAAGACTGAGCTGCATACTGTAGACACGCCTTGATGTCACTCGGCTTCAGGTGTGGGTAGTCTTGCAAGATTTCCGATTCGGTGGCCCCTGATGCAAGCAGTTCCAAGATAAATTCTACCGAGATCCGTGTTCCCCGTATGATCGGTTTCCCTCCAAGAATCTTCGGATTGGCCGTAATACGCTTCAGCAAATCTGCTTGCCTCATCCATCCCCCCCTGTGCTCGAACTCAGAGCATTCTCTTTTTAACCCTCGTCTTCAGCATAGACCCGTACTCGTCGGGGATCCCCGTCCGCTCTACAACTCAGACTGGATCAAACCGTTAGCTTCACGGCGTCGTCCGAGCGCAACGCACAGCATCATGTCAGTAATCTAACCGAAAGTTAGGTCAGCGCCAAAAGGTTTCTTCAACGACAACGATTCTGTACGATGAGATCGACCTAATGCTTAATCCGCTGGGACCAGCCGACAAACTGATTTGTGCCACATGAGGAAACAACTGAATGGCGGGGCCGACGGGACTCGAACCCGCGACCTCCGGCGTGACAGGCCGGCGTTCTAACCGACTGAACTACGACCCCGAGGAGAACAGTGACTGGTGATTAGTGGTCAGTGAAAGCCAGCCACTGAATCGGATGCAAATCACTAGAGACTAACCACTGATCACTGCAATGGCAGCGGAGCTGACATTGCTGGTGGGCGAAGAAGGTGTCGAACCTCCGACCCCCTGCTTGTAAGGCAGGTGCTCTCCCGCTGAGCTATTCGCCCGGCTACGGTACGACCCGCTCTATACTTCGCGGAAGCAACCGGCACTCAGTATAGCCTATAGCAACCAAGTGTCAAGCCGAAACGCTGCGCAAATGGTACCGCCCTCCGAACTGGGAAGCTCGGAGGGCGGTTCGCATGTACTGCATTGGTGGAGGCGGCGGGAATCGAACCCGCGTCCGAGAACATGTCGGAAAGTGCATCTACGTGCGTAGCCTGCGAATGGATTTTCGCCTCATCAGGCCCCCACAGGCAGGGTCCCGAAGCGGCTAGCTCATGCGATCTCGCCCGCCTCTCCAGAGCGAAAGAGGCAAGCCAGCCCGTCTAGTCGGCGCCCAGATCCCGCCCAACGAGCGAAGCGGGGTGGACGTGGCCACCCTTAAGCGGCCAGTGCCAATTCGTGGTTGGCAGTTACTTGTATTCCCACCTTTTCACGAGGTGATGGGGCCTCGACACGCAGCCCTTACTCCCTTGTCCCCGTCGAAACCAGTGCGCCCCCGCAATAACGTCAGCGCCACACATGGTTGGACTGAGAGGTGTAAGACTACTCATACTGTATGTCGTCCGCCTGGAAAAGTCAACCGTTACCCCCGGTCTGCGCGGCCACGGGCGAGTTGGGCCATCTCTTTCGTCATCGCGCGCTGTTTCAGGGTTTCCCGCTTATCGTACAACTTTTTTCCGCGGGCGAGCGCCAGTTCTACCTTGATGTTCCGTCCAACCACATAGATACTCAGCGGGATTACGGTGAGGCCCTTTTCCTGGACCTTCCCCATCAGCCTCATGATCTCCTCGCGATGCAACAGGAGTTTCCGCGTTCGATTCGGGTCAGGATTGAAGCGGTTCCCGGCGGCATACGGACTGATATGGCAGCCCCACAGATACGCCTCCCCGTTCTCGATCGCGGCATGGCTATCTTTCAGATCAGCCTTGCCATTCCGCAACGACTTTACCTCGGTCCCGGTCAGGACTATCCCGGCCTCGAAGACCTCTTCGATCTGATACTCATACCTCGCCCGCCGATTGGAGCAGAGGATTCTTCGTTCCTGCGCCCGTGCCATGAGGTCGACTATAGCGTAGCCCAACAGTGTGCGACAAGTAGAATTCCAGGTTCCGGGATGTGCGGTCATGACCTGATCGGTTGCTCGCCAACGCAAGGGTTGGAGATCATGCGCCTGGACTGTTCTGTACTATGTTAAATTGCTGAGGCCTTTTTTCCCTTGACAGATCATAGGACAGTCTGGTAAGAGCTTCCAAGGCGGATCGGCAGGAGTGGAAGGTGATCGACTCATTCTTCGTAGGCCTATCAAGAAAGGGGGGGGCATGACCAAAGCGGAACTCGTAGACAAGATTGCCAAGGATGCATGCATTACGAAGAAGGCGGCAGAGACGGCCCTGGCCAGCACTACATCAGGGATACGGGACTCGCTCAAGAAAGGGAAGAAGGTGACCCTGGTCGGTTTTGGGACGTTCTCGGTGGCCAGGCGAGCTGCGCGGAACGGGCGTAATCCTCAGACAGGCGATGTCATCAAGATTAAGGCCGCAAAAACCCCGCGGTTCAGAGCGGGAAAAGCCTTGAAAGACGCCGTCAGGTAAGCGGGATTGCCGGTCATCTGATCGATCGATTAACCCCATAAACATCACAGCATCCAACAAAGAGGAGAGGAACCACCTCTCCTCTTTCTCTTTGTGCGCTGGTCCGCCTGCAAGCGACAGAACGCAATACTCGGAACCCGTCCTTACAGCCGCTTGAGCGCGGTAATCCGGCGCTTGACTTGCTTCGACGGGCGTCGAGTGGGGCCTTTTCCTCTGCGAGGTCCTGGATATTCGGAGTCGGATTCGTCATCATCCTCTTCTTTGTAAAATCCACCCTCATCCCCTTCTCGCAGTGCGCGATCCAGGCGCTCATGAAACTCTTCGGCAGAAAGGGCTACGGCGCCGGTCCGCGCCGCGTCCTCGGCCAATGTCCGATCTGAGGTCACCACGACCGCCCCTGTCGGGGCTCTCCCAACAAAGCGCACGATGGCCTGATCGGCCTGCTCTCCGCGGCGCGTAAAGATCACCTGTAGGCCGCCGATGGTTGTGACCTGCTCGCGCATCCCGCCCCCTTCCCAGCCGTCAAATACTACGGTGATCCGGTGACCCTTGAGGCGTCGGTAGGCGGCTAATGATGCGAGGAGTGCGTCCCGACCCTCCTCCATATCCCGACGATCGAGGACGGACAGCCGAGGGGAACGGCGAATCAGATTATAACCGTCAATCACAATCCACATCGACCGGACCTAACGCTCTGCGCCGCCCCTTGGGGAGGAGTGAATGATACGAAGTAAGGCAGACGCGGCGTCGGCCGGATCGTCCGCCGACATGACGGCAGAGATGGCCGCCGCCCCGTCGGCTCCAGCCGCGATCACGGACGCCACATTTGAAGCCGTGATTCCCCCGATGCCTAGAATCAGCAGTCGGACCTGCCGTCTCACCTCTCCGAGTCGCGCCAGACCGACGGGCGCTCCGTATGCTGCCTTGGATGGCGTGGGAAACAGCGGACCAAATACGATGAAGTCGGCCCCGTCTTTCTCGGCCTCAATCGCTTCTTCGAGCGAGTGACAGGAAACGCCGATCAGACGCGACGGTCCCAGCAGGGCGCGCGCCTCGGCGGGCGGCAGGCTCGTTCTGGATAGGTGGACACCGTCGACAGGTAAGGCCAGCGCCAGATCGACCCGATCATTGATGAGGAGGCTGGCGCCTCGCTCACGCATAATAGGAAGGAGTCGCTCGACCAGTTCATAGAGGTCCCGC
Source organism: Candidatus Methylomirabilis lanthanidiphila (assembly GCA_902196205.1). Taxonomy (NCBI): domain Bacteria; phylum Methylomirabilota (SeqCode); class Methylomirabilia (SeqCode); order Methylomirabilales (SeqCode); family Methylomirabilaceae (SeqCode); genus Methylomirabilis (SeqCode); species Candidatus Methylomirabilis lanthanidiphila. The sequence continues at coordinate 14,987 of CABIKM010000046.1, forward strand.
GTCGAAAGATCCTTCTCGCGAAGCTGGACGGCTTTTGCCCCACCCGCAAGCGCAGCCTCGACCACCACCTCAAGAGGCCGTCCTTTCGTCAGGGAGCGGTCGGTTACAACGTAGAGAGCCCACACGAAAGGGTTTTGAGTTTCGGGTTTCGGGTTTCGGGTTGACAAGAGTATTCCAGATTTCACGGGCCGCGTACCTATCTAAAGCCGGCAGAACAGCGTCTTACAACTCGAAACACGAAACTCGAAACCAGAAACTGGTGTTACTCGATCAGGCCTTCGAGCGGGCTCGAGGCGTTGGCGTAGAGCTTCTTTGGGATTCGCCCGGCATGGTAGGCCAGTCGCCCGGCGATCATGGCGTGCCGCATCGCGGTCGCCATGGCAACCGGATCCTTGGCGCCTGCGATCGCCGTATTCATGAGGACGCCATCGCATCCCAGCTCCATGGCGATAGAGACATCGGAGGCCGTACCTACCCCCGCATCGATAATAATCGGAACCCGCGCCGCCTCAAGGATAATCCTGATGTTGTGCGGATTGCGTATCCCAAGGCCGGAACCGATCGGGGCGGCAAGCGGCATCACGACGGCCGCGCCGGCATTCTCCAGCTTCTTCGCCATGATGGGATCGTCGTTGGTGTAGGGCAAGACCACGAAGCCCTCCTTAACCAACACCCTGGTGGCCTTCAACAGCTCCTCGTTATCCGGAAAAAGGGTCCGATGATCGCCGATCACCTCCAGCTTGACCATGTCCGAGAGACCAACCTCTCTGGCCAGCATCGCCGTCTTGATCGCCTCATCCGCCGTGTAACAGCCGGCGGTATTAGGCAGAAGCGCGTACCTGCTGGTGTCGATGTAGTCCAGGAGCGACTCCTGGGTTCGATCCAGGTTCACCCTTCTGACCGCCACCGTCACCATCTCGGCGCCGGATGCGTCGTGCGCCTGCTGCATTGTTCGATGGTCCGGGAATTTACCCGTCCCGACGATGAGCCGCGACCGAAACTCCCGCCCGCCAAATTTCAGGGTGTCGCCATCCTGCGTCGCATTGTACTCCAACACTGTCTCGCTCCTCATGAGGACCCGCCGGCCATGAAGGTGATGACCTCCAGTACGTCCCCTGCCCGCAGCGGTGTGCCCTCGTGCAGATCGCGCTTGATGATCTGCTGATTCAACTGGACCGCAACCCTGAGCGGGTTAATCTGCAACTCCTCCAGCAGTGTGGTGATGGTGGCGCCATCTGTCACCGTACGCCTCTTCCCGTTCACGGTAAGCTCCACGTCGAGTGACCCTCTCACTATCCTCCGAGATCTCGGACCTTGCCGCGTGACCGGGCCAGCAGGCGGCGGATCACGTCCGCAGTGCCACGGGTCATACGATACTGATTCAGGCTGTCGGGCTCCACCCAGCGAGCGTCTTCTATCTCTTCCGAGGCCGTAAGCTCACCTCGCAGCCATCTCGCCCGGTAATCGAGAATCACGTAGTGATACTGCAGGCGACCCTCGGCATCCGGTATCATCCGCTCTACGACCTCGGCGGTCTCTGCCACCGCGACTTCGATTCCGCACTCCTCGCGAAGCTCCCGGGCGACTGCCGCCCGCAGCGTCTCGCCGGAAACAACGACGCCGCCCGGTAGACTCCAGAGGCCGCGCCCCGGCTCCCTGCCACGCAAGACCAGCAGCACCTTTCCATCCCTCACGACTGCCGCTCCAACCGCGAGGACGGGCTGCCTAGGGTACTGTCGTTCGGCGCCTGCGTCGCATTGCATGAAGCTCTTTCCGATGGACAGAAGCTATCAGCCATCAGCGATCAGCTTTCAGCCAAGGCGCAATGATCTTTCCGATCCTTGCTGATCGCGCTGACCGCTAATCGCTGCTTTACTGTGACCCTACCCTACGCGTCACGGCTTGTCAATGTGAGGGAAGGGGTTGAATGTCGGTGCGCGCTTCTCGGCAAAGGCCCGCATCCCTTCACAAAAATCGGCGGTCTGACCGCTCAGCGCGATGAGCTTGGCCTCATTCTCCATCTGAGTTTCCAGACTTGCGTGATCGCTCATACAGAAAAGCCGCTTGGCTCGCCCCACGGCCAGTGCTGGACCTGCGGCCAGTTCATTCGCCAAGGTGTACACAGCGGCAACAAACTCAGTGTCCGGCACGACTCGGTTGATCAGTCCCCACTCTTCGGCCTCATCTGCCGTCAGAACCCGGTTAGTGAAGGTCAACTCCATCGCCCGTCGCAATCCCACGAGTCGGGGTAGAAAATAACTCGATCCGGCGTCCGGGGGGAGCCCGAGTTTCGTATAGGCCATAGTGAACCGGGCAGACGTCGCTGCTACCGCCAGATCGCAGGCCATGGCTAAGCCCATCCCGGCGCCGGCGGCTACCCCGCCCACCCCGGCGATGACTGGTTTTGACATCCGACAGATACACGAAATGACGGTGTGAAGAGGCGCCAACAGCCGTTTTACGTGCGGCGCAATGGCGCCGGTCTGATTGAGAAGCTCTCTGACATCGCCGCCGGCGCAAAAGGCTCGGCCCGCACCCATCAGCACAACCACGCGAACCGCTTGGTCCTCGCCACAGATCCGGACGGCCTCCAGCAGCTCCTCTACCATCTGCCTGTTCAAGGCATTGTAACAATCGGGACGGTTCAGCGTGATGGTCGCTACCGAGTCCTCTACCGTGTAGATCAGCGCCTTATAGGCCATACCGTCTCTGCGCGCAACGCAACCCTATGCGGCCTCCGCAAAGCTGGTGATGATGTACGTCCCGCTCTTCGGATCCCGTTTCAACTCGATAATGTTATGTTTCGCGGCATCCTCCAACAGCTTGGAAAAGGTGCTGTACCCGTAATATCCTTCGTTAAAGGATGGCCGTTTGCGAATCATCGTCTGCTTGACCATCGAGCCCCACAGTACCTCTTTATTCTCCCGCAGGAGGGCCTGGATGGAGTCTCCCAGGAGTTCGAATACCTCCATCTTCTTTTCGGGCAGGCCGGAAAGGACCGGCGGTTTCTTGGGATGACGGATCAGGTCTTCGTAGTAGATGAATTCGTCGCAGTTGTCGACCAACAGCTCCGATACCGAATTCTTGACGCCGAGACCGATGACCTCCTTATTGTTCTCGCGCAACTTGGACACCAAAGGCGAAAAATCGCTATCGCCGGAGACGATGACAAACGTGTCAAGATGCTCCTTCGAGTAGGCCATGTCCATCGCATCCACTGCCAGTCTGATATCGGCGCTGTTCTTGCCGCTGATTCGCTTCTGTGGGATATCGATCAACTCGATAGCCGCCTCATGAAGGGCTCGTTTGTGCTCGGCGTAGCGTCCCCAGTCGGCGTAGGCCCGCTTGACCATGATCTTGCCCTTCTCCACCAGCCGTTCGAGCACGAGGCCGATCTCAAACTGCTTGTGCTTGGCCTCCTTGATCCCAATCGCAATATTCTCGAAGTCGATGAAAAGAGCAAGCCGCTTCTCTTCGTTCATTAGACCCCTTTCTACTTAACGCCTGTCAGGCAGAACAGATGGTACGACAGTTGTACTATGTTGCCGCCGTGCAGGACCGGTCCCCATCGGCTCAAGCCTAAACATGCCGCCCCCAGCCTGTCAACAGGTTTCATCGGATACCTCTACTGCACCCGGCTCTTCGACTAGTGCCTGTTCCGGCCGGATCATCCTTTGTCATTCCTGATGCGAAGACGCCGTACCTTTTCCCGTCCACCTAGCGGTCAGCAAACCGGCAAGGCCTTGCCGGTTTGAACGACTCACGACCAGCCACATCGCCGCAAGCAATAGGTAGGCAATAGCGTAGAGGTGGCGGGAGACGGGATCCGTGAACAACAGTTGAGACGCAAAGAGGACGAACATAAGACCGGCCTCTACCAGAGAAAACGAAAGGTTGGATAGTACGGCCACGGCGAAGAGCGATTGCGCTGCTGTCAGGAATATCTCCTCTATCTGTCTGGCATCCAGGTGCATCGCCCCAAGATGCCCGGCAGAGAGGTTATAGGCAAGCGGAAGCATGCCGATCAGGAGGGTCCACTGGTTGACCTTAGAAGAGACAAGGGTACCCATGCTGGCCCCGGGATTCCCACGAGACGCGAAGACGATCGCGATAATAAACTCGGGTAACTCTGAGGCCAGCGGCGCCAGCCACTGCACCAGCAGAAATTCCTCAATGGCGAATGCCCGACCGGTAGCCAGCAGCCCTTCAGCAAAGGGCTCGGCCGCGAGAAAGATGCCGAGCCCGGCATAGACGAATATTGCAACGGTAGCCGACCGGCGTAGATTCGGCCGCAACTGCATCAAGAGTTCTCCTACCCCGCCATCCAATTCCGGCTCGACGATTTGGGCCTTCGAGGCCGAAATCATGTACGATACAAAGATCGCCAACAGAATGATTGAGTCGAGCCACGACAGGGTTCCTTTCAGCGGGATCATAAAGCTATAGATTGTGGCGAGCGCGAGGTGGAGGAGCTCGATGGAGCGCGATCGGTCGAGGACGACCTGCCGGTGGCGAGTTTTCAGCCAGAAGGTCGCAACCACGGAGGCCCATCCCAATCCGATGAGCAGACGATTTGCGCCGGTCATATTGGCGGTCGCATAGGCGATATAGGCAGGATCCTTGCCGGCCGACCAGGCGAAGTAGATGTCTACCGCGTATTCCGGAAGGACGGCGACCAGCGCCAGAAAGGCCAGCGCCAACGCCTGCGGGATATCAGCTTGCGCAACCTCGGCTGCCCAGGACAGAAGAAACGCCGCCCCAAAGATGGATAATCCGGCGGCGAACGCCTCCCACTGGGGCGACAGGTGTATGTCGAGGAGCCGGATGCTTATCCACTGCAAAGGTAAAAGAATGGCGGCAATCAACCGCAGCGTTGTACTCATCGCCCGGGTCCGACGCGGCTTCCTGAATCCACTCTCCAGCGGCTCATCCGACCTCCGGGTTTCTTGCCGTATCCCGCTTCCGCCGCTGTCGTCGATGATGATCGAGCTTTATCCATCTGAAGAGCGGCTCACGATACAGGTACAATAACAGGAGCGCCGCCGATATGACGAAGATAAGGGTAAAGAAGCTGCCGTAATGCGCACTCCGAACCTGCCTTCCCTGCATGGAGAGGAACCACGTGCCCGGGATACGGCCTACGGTGCTGAGTAGGAAGAAGGCGCCAAACGATAGGGGGCTGGCGCCCAGAATGTAGCACAGGAAGTCCTTCGGGAAACCGGGAATGAGAAAGAGGAGGAACGTAATCAGCTTCCCCTGGGTTCGCGTGAGGAAGAAGAACATGTCGTAGGTCTCAGGCGTCACGAACCGACGAGCGAAATGGTGTCCCAGCCAACGACCCAGACTGAAGGCGAGACAGGAGCCGATCGTCAGTCCGATGGTGGAATAGATGAGACCCGGAAGCGTCCCAAAGAGATATCCGCCAATGATGCCGGTCACTTCACCGGGAATCGGCGCGACGACGATCTGAAGGGCCTGGAGTCCGATAAACACGAGAGGCGCCCACGGCCCGGCCTGCCTGACGTAGCGGGCTAACTCCCGTTCGTTGAGAGAGGATTCAATCCACCCCCAAAACTCTCCCAGGTCGATCCACTCATCGAAGAGGGCATAGCCGGATACTACGCCGACCACGGCCAGAATGACCGCGGCGATCATTACAGTTTTCTTCAGTGACGAATGTTGCTCGAGCAATGTAGGCAACACGGAACTAGTCGCGGGGTCCGACAGGGAGCGATCCAACCTGGTCGGCCTGAGTCCACACACGTCTCGCCTCGTCAAACCGATCAGGTCGCGCACATGGCTGAGCACCGTGCCCAGCCGGTAAACACAATGGGGTGAGGCGGCGAGGTACGACGCGTGACGTGGAATGATCGGGGTGCGTTATCGTCATATTGTGCAACTTTCTTACCTGTTCAGCCCCGCTACTGTCAAGAAAAATCCACCCCGCCGGCCTGATGGCGGACCGGCGCTCGCCTCCCCCACTCGCAACAGGCGAGCCAAAAGCTCTTGCTAAAGACTTTCTATCCGTTTATACTACGCGTATAAATACCGGTGGACAACAGGCTAACCATTGATGATCGGCGTGGCGTAGAAGCAAAGAGAGGGGCGGCCGTGAAGCGTGTGAGCATTCTTGGCTCAACCGGAACTATCGGAGTCAAGGCGTTGGCCATGATCGACCTGCACCGCGACACCTTTGAGGTCGTGGCGCTTGCAGCCAGGGACAATATCGACCTTCTGGAGCAGCAGATCAGGCGGTTCTCCCCCCGCGTGGTCGCTGTGGGAACCTCTAAGGCCGCAACGGCTCTGAAAGAACGCGTACACGACCTCCCTGTCGAGATTGGATGGGGGGACGACGGGATGCTGGGTGTTGCCACCGCGTCGGAAGCCGACATCGTCCTCACCGCGATAGTCGGCGCGGCGGGCCTGCTTCCGAGCCTCGCTGCCATCAAGGCGGGAAAAGATATTGCCCTCGCGACGAAGGAAGTCATGGTCATGGCAGGGGAGTTGGTGATCGCGGAGGCCCGGGCAAGGGGTGTTCGACTCCTTCCTGTTGATAGTGAACATTCGGCCATCTTCCAGTGTCTGGGAGGACAGCATAGCTGTGCATATTTAAAACGGGTGCTCTTGACCTCCTCGGGGGGACCGTTCCGCCAACGGTCAAAAGAAAGCTTCGCGAGTATTACTCCGAACGAGGCGCTGCGGCATCCGACGTGGGTCATGGGGAAGAAGATTACCATCGACTCGGCCACCCTCATGAATAAGGGGCTGGAGGTTATTGAGGCCAGTTGGTTCTTCTCCCTCACGCCGCAACAGATCGACGTCATTATTCACCCGCAGAGCATTATCCACTCGATGGTCGAATTCATGGACGGGGCAATCCTGGCCCAGATGGGGGTGACCGACATGGGGCTGCCGATCTTATATGCCCTTTCATACCCTGATCGGCTGCAAACCCCGCTGCCGCCCCTCGACCTGAACAGCCTGTCGGCGTTAACCTTCGAACCGGTTGATCATGACAGGTTCCCCTGTGTGGGATTCGCCTATCAGGCGCTGAAGGCGGGCGGAACGTATCCCGCCGTCCTGAATGCCGCTAACGAAGTGGCGGTAGACCTGTTTCTCTCCGGTCGCGTGACATTCCCCGACATCTCTGCCCTCATTGCTCACGCGATGGATAGCCATCGCGGCCACAAGATTGACTCGCTTGAAGACGCGCTTGATGCTGATCGCGAGGCCAGGGAGCTGGTGTTGGCGGCGCTACCCACCTGAGGTAAGAGGAAGAGCGTGTACGCCGGCAGCATGACAGCCTTGGTACCTACGGTTGCCCTCGGCCTCTTGGAGGCGGTCGATCCTCGACCGTTTTTCTCGCATCTCGATTATATTTTCTGGGCTATCCTCGTCCTGGGCGCGCTGATCTTCGTCCATGAGCTGGGCCACTTCTTAGTCGCCAAGCGAGCGGGGGTCAAGGTTCTAAAGTTTTCCCTCGGTTTCGGCCCAAAGATCGTTGGGTTCACGCGGGGCGAGACCGAATATCTCCTCTCCGCCATCCCGCTTGGCGGCTATGTCAAGATGCTCGGCGAGGATCCAACCGAAGAGATTGTCGATCCGGAAGGATCGTTCTCCGCAAAGTCGGTCGGGTGGCGCTCGATGATCATCCTGGCCGGTCCGGGGTCTAATTTTCTCCTGGCTATCGCGATCTTCTGGGTCGTCTTCACGCTCGGGGTCCCGACACTCGCCACCAAGGTCGGGGAGGTCATGGAGGGCTTTCCAGCGTACGAGGCGGGCGTGCAGACCGGCGATCGAATCGCAGCGATTGACGGACACCCTATTGAGAAGTGGGAGGAGCTGGCAACCCTGATCCACAAAAGCCCCGGACAGTCTGTTCGTCTGACAGTCGAAAGAGCGGGAAACCGGTTTGACTTGGTGGTGGCTCCGAAAGCCACTCGTCAGAAGAACGTATTTGGAGAGGAGCAGGAGGTTGGTCTGCTTGGAATCGCGCCGGCCGAAGAGTTCCTGACTGAACGAACCAACCCGGCTACCGCATTGGTGATGGCGCTCTACAAGACGTACGATCTTAGCCGCCTGATCCTGCTGACCTTTGTCAAGCTGGTCCAGGGGGTCGTCCCGGCCAAAACCATTGGCGGACCGCTCCTGGTCGCGCAGATGGCCGGTCAGCAGGCGCGCCAGGGCATCTTAAGTCTTATGTTCTTTACCGCGCTGCTGTCGATCAATCTTGGAATCCTGAATCTGCTTCCGATCCCTATTCTGGATGGGGGACACCTGTTCTTCTCGTTAATTGAAGCCGTTCGCGGCAAACCGGTCAGCCTCCAGAAGCGAGAGATGGCGCAGCAGGTCGGGCTGGCTCTGCTGGTGGCCCTGATGATCTTTGCCTTCTACAACGATATCTTCCGCCTACTTGGAAGACAGTAAGATCGTTCGAGGTTCAACGTTCAAGGTTAGGGTTCACGATGCTGGGTGCAAGGTACCATGCGGCGGGACCAAGAGGTCTGTTCGGAACTCTTCATGAACCTTGCACGTTGCACATTGCACCTTTTTGAACGCAAACTATGATCGAACGACGTAAGACACGACAGATTCAGGTGGGGGCAGTCAAAATCGGCGGCGACGCGCCGGTGTCGGTCCAGTCCATGACGAAGACCGACACGCGAGACGTCCGGGCCACGGTAGATCAGATCTGGGCATTAGAAGTAGCCGGATGTGACATCGTGCGGGTCGGTGTCCCGGAGAAAGAGGCCGCCGAAAAATTGTGGGAAATTCGCAAGCAGATCCGAATCCCCCTGATTGCCGACATCCACTTCGACTACAGGCTCGCCCTGATTGCCCTTGAGCAGGGCGTGGACGGCCTTCGTCTCAACCCCGGCAACATCGGGGACCGTTCGCGTGTGGAGGAGATCGTGAAGGCGGCGACCCAGCGAAAGATACCCATCCGTATCGGCGTCAACAGCGGATCTTTGGAAAAGGATCTGCTGGCCAGGGACGGCGGGCCAACTCCGAGAGGGATGGCGGAGAGCGCCATGCGCCACATCCGGATCCTTGAAGACCTCAACTATCCGGAGATGAAGGTCTCGTTGAAAGCCTCCGATCCCCTGATGATGATTGAGGCCTACCGCCTCCTGGCGGATGAGATCGAGTATCCCCTCCATCTGGGGGTCACCGAGGCCGGGACCTCCGGCGTGGGAACGATCAGATCGGCCGTCGGCATCGGGACGCTGCTCGCCGAGGGGATCGGCGATACCATCCGGGTGTCGCTCTCGGCAGACCCCGTCGAGGAGATCAAGGCGGGCGTAGAGATCTTGAAGTCGCTCAGCCTTCGGAGGGGTGGACTGACGTTGGTCTCCTGTCCGTCTTGCGCACGAGCCGATATCGATCTGGTTCCCCTTGCCCAGGAGGTGGAGCGGCGATTGGCGGGGATCACGAAGGAGATCCATGTCGCCGTGATGGGGTGTGAGGTGAACGGACCAGGGGAGGCCAGAGGGGCCGACATCGGCGTGGCCGGCGGCAAGGGGATCGGCTGGATTTTCAAGAAGGGAGAGGCGGCTCGGAAAGTGAAGGAATCCGAGATCGTCGACGCCCTGGTCGAGGAGGTCAACAAGATGGTGACGGAAGGCAACGACCACACGTAAACTCGAAGCGTTCAGCTATCAGCCATTAGCTGTCAGCTTACACCAAGGACCAACAGCAAGATACTATCCAATCAGGGCTGTTCATCGTTTGGTGTTTTTTTGTTCTTAGCTGATTGCTGACCGCTGGCAGCCGTACCGCTTTACTGGCATACTAATGCGTTGGACAAGGTCACTCATCCCGACACTGAAAGAAGAACCCGCAGAAGCTGAGGCGGTCAGCCACAAGCTGATGGTCCGCGCCGGACTGGTCCGGCAGCTTGCGGCCGGGATCTATATCACCCTCCCGCTTGGCCAGCGGGTGTTGGATAAGATCAACGCCATCATCCGCGAGGAAATGAACCGGATCGGCGGCCAGGAAATTACCATGCCGGTCCTGCACCCGGCGGAGCTGTGGCAGCAGACTGGACGATGGACGACAATCGGTGAGGAGATGTTTCGGCTCCACGACCGCGGGAAGCGGCCGATGTGTCTGGGGATGACACACGAAGAGGTCGTTGCCTGGCTGGCGGCGCATGAGATCCGTTCCTACCGGGACCTCCCCCAGATCTGGTATCAGGTCCAGACCAAACTTCGGGACGAAGCCAGACCTAAGAGCGGGGTCCTGCGGACGCGAGAGTTTGTCATGAAGGACTCCTACTCGTTAGATCGGGACGAGGCGGGGCTGAAGCAGAACTATGAACTGCACAAGGAGGCGTATTGTCGAATCTTTACGCGGTGCGGCCTGACCTTTCATGTCGTTGAAAGCGACCCGGGGATGATGGGCGGCGCAGTCGCACACGAGTTCATGGCGCCGAGCGAGGCCGGAGAGGACGAGATCGCCCTGTGCGACCGTTGCAGCTACTCGGCCAATGTCGAGCTGGCGGTTTCCAGGCCGCTGTACCCGGTGTTCCCACACTGGGATCTGGAAGAGATTGCCACACCAGGCGCCGGGACCATTGAAGAGGTGTGCCGCTTCCTGCACATCGACCCCGCACTGACCATCAAGTCGCTGCTGCTTATGACACATGATGGCCCGCTCCTGGCCCTCCTGAGGGGCGATCAGCGGCTTCACGAGAAGAAGCTCGCGAGAGTAGCCGGCGAGGCTCGCCCGGCCCATCGCGATGAAATTCTGACGCACCTTGGCGCCGGAGCCGGCAGTATCGGTCCCGTTGGGGTGAAGCTGCCCATCATCGCCGATGAGTCGTTGCGCGAAGGGCGGTATACGGCCGGGGCCAATAAGGATGGGTTTCATCTCCGCGGCGTCGAGCCTGGCATCCACTTCCAGCCCCGTTGGGCCGATATCCACCATGTGTCGAATGGGGATCGGTGTCCCCATTGCGAGGGCAGTCTGCGTATCGAGCGGGTGATTGAGGTGGGCAACATCTTCAGGCTTGGGACTAAATACTCTGTCCCGATGAAAGCGCTCTATCTGAATGAAGCGGGAGAGGAATGCCCTATCGTGATGGGCAGCTACGGGATTGGGGTCGCGCGGATCGCAGCCGCGGCAGTCGAGCAGCGCCATGACGACCTCGGGATCATCTGGCCCTCGGCTCTTGCGCCCTTCCAACTCCACCTGTTACCGGTCAACATGCGCGATCAGAAGACAGTAGAGTTGGCTGAGGCGCTCTATGCCGGGCTCCAACTCGAAGGGATCGAGACTCTCTACGACGACCGTGATGAGCGGGCAGGCGTAAAGTTTAAGGACGCGGATCTGCTCGGTCTGCCCCTACGAATAACCGTTGGAACTCGCGCGATCAGGGAGGGCGTCGTCGACTTAAAGGAAAGAATAAGTGGGAAGGAGGTGCAGGTTCCGCTCTCGGAAGCGGTCTCTAAGGCCCGCGCCCTCCTTTCCCGTCCCACCGATTAACGGCACCACAAGCAGACCCTCCACGAAAACGCGAATCTCCGCAGCCCCGTCTTTTGCAAGAGTCCGCGGTCCCTCAGCAGTCCAGACAAGCCACATCTATCATCGGAAGCGGGCGAGCATTTTCGTATCCCCTGGATGCTGTCAAGCGATCTTTGCAGGCCGATGTCAGCGCAGGAAAGGTCTGTATCATGCTGAAATCGTTCTCGGGAATGGGGTTTGCAAACAACTGGAGGGGGAAGCTTTGCCGCTAATCAGGCCGGTTTCTTTTGCCTGCCGTTCATATAGTATTTTATGCCGCCGACCAAGGCGCAAAGAGCCAACAATGTCATGGCCAACTGGAACCCCAGATTCGACATAAACCAGGGCAGGCGACTGTGCGCCCTCACCGCCAAGCCCACGGTGAAGGGAAAGCTGTAGGTAGGGTTCACCGCATGCATCTGGGCTTCTGTAGGGTCGGTTCCCGGCCCGTGAGTGTGGCTGACACGCTGCCATTCCCCGATCTCTGAGCCACGATGAAGCTTGTGCGCAATACCCGGTCCCACCTTTTCCAACGTCATGAGAGCAATGTAGTGACCGGCCTTGAGAATCTCGGTATCGATTCGGATCGACCCATCACCGTACACAGCCGGCGGGAGAGAGAAGACAACATGCGAGTGTGCGGTATCCCCCTTGTCCTCGTGGGCCTCGGTGGCCTCGACAATCTTTACTGAGATGGGTAGCGCTCGCATCTCCTCATTGTACAGGTCAAACGCCATCGACAACTTGCCCGTCTTCGGGACTCCTTCACAGTAGGACTGGAATTCCTTCTTCACCTGCTCCGAGCCGACTTCGTGCATCAAAGGAATCATTCCCGCACCGATAAGCTCCTGATAGGCCGTAAAATGCACCGTATAATGGCCTTTTACGGCGGTGCAGGCATCGGCTGCATCCCAGTCGCCCATTACATCACCACCGCCATGGCCAAAAGCCTGAGAGGCCATGAAAAACGGCAGAATCAACACCCAACATAGCAGCATCACGCGCTTCATCTCACTCGCGCTCCCTTCTCTATTAATGTAGAGCGCCCATTCTCTACCGTCAAGCTCAATATCCCCACTATCAACAGCAGGTGGGCTGTTTAGCGGGCGTTCATCGTGACGTATCCGGCTTACCGGGCAGACCAGGTTCGGTCAGTTTCACCGGATCCAGGATCTGGGCTATCTGAGCCTCGGTAAGCAGTTTCTCGTCGCGGACTACCTCAATGATGGTCTTTCGCTCGCGCACGGCGCGCTTGACCACCTCGGCAGCCCTGGCATAGCCGAGCGAGATATTCAATGCAGCCGCCAGCGCCATGCTGCTCTCGGCATAGCGGCGGCACCGGTCGGCGTCAGCGATGATGCCGCCGACGCAACGGTCAATAAAGACCCGGAGGGCATTCGTCAGAATCTCGATCGATTGATGCAGGTTGTAGGCCATAACCGGCATCATGACGTTCAGCTCAAGCTGTCCGGCCTGGACCGCCATTGAGACCGTCAGGTCGTTCCCGATCACCTGGAAGCAGACCATGTTCAGCATCTCAGCCATGGACGGGTTGACCTTGCCCGGCATAATCGAGGAGCCAGGCTGTACCGCAGGCAGCACGATCTCAGCAAACCCGGTCGTCGGGCCTGAGGCCAACAGACGCAGATCATTGCAGATCCGGATCAGCTCAAGCGCAAGCAGCCTCAAGGCCGATGAGGTTTCGGCGATCGGCAGGTTCGACTGCATCGCTTCGCGCATGTCGGGCGCGGTGGCCCACTCAATCCCCGTCCAGGCACGCAGATACTCCAACAGCCTGGCGCGATACTGCGGGTGAGTATTCAGGCCGGTACCGGAGGCGCTCCCGCCGATCCCCAACTCTTCGAGCGATCGCGCTGCGGCTGCGATCCGCTCCTGACATTTGCCGATGGTCGCCGCATAGGCGGAAAACTCCTGTCCCAGCCGGATCGGAACCGCATCCTGCAGATGCGTTCGACCCGACTTCAGGATATCGTCGAACTCCTCCGCTTTTTCGGTCATGGCGGTCTTCAGATCGTTCAAGACCGGCAGCAGCTCGGCAAGTAACAGACGGGCTGCCATCCGCATGGCGGTCGGAAAGACGTCGTTGGTAGACTGGGACATGTTGACATGATCATGAGGGTGAACCATCGCGTAGTCGCCCTTCTGCCCGCCCAAAAGCTCGATAGCCAGGTTGGCCAGGACCTCGTTGACGTTCATGTTGAAAGAGGTGCCCGCCCCCATCTGATAGACGTCCACAACAAACTGATCCCGGAGCTTGCCGGCCAGGACCACGTCTGCCGCAACGGTGATCACCCTGCTGATCTCCGGCTTTAAGAGCCCCACGTCGGTGTTGACCATCGCGGCCGCCTTTTTGACCAGAACTATCGCCTCCACCATCCGCGAATGCATCCTGAGGCCGCTGATGGGGAAATTCTCCATTGCGCGTACCGACTGTATGCCATAGTAGGCATCGGCCGGGACCTCCTTCTCTCCTAATACGTCCTTCTCGGTCCGCATCGCCATCTCGTTCTCCCCCGCGGTTACACGATGTCACCTGCCGCTCATGCAGAATGCAGGCGAATATCCCACATTTACGCCGAAGCTTCAGCGGAATCGGCGCCCTGTCTCCCGGGCCGATGAGGGCAATAACCCGGCCGCCGGAGAGCCGCGCAGCCGGCAATCGGCCGGCAGAGGCGCTCGGCACTGCACACAGAATAGCATGGCGGTCCAATACACGATATTCGATTTTATGCCGGATTTCTTCGGATGCACGATGACCTTACTCACATTTACGATAGGGGATTGCGTCGTCGAGGATCAATACGATACAATGCTGTCCATCCGGAGAACAATCATCATCCGTTCGGCGGAATACAGGTGGAGTCGGGATATGGTGCCATGAAGC
>CABIKM010000047.1 GCA_902196205.1 Candidatus Methylomirabilis lanthanidiphila
CTGTAATCGCACACGTCATTGGTTTACCGAGCCCGTCCGGCGGCCAATCAGCGGACGGGCCTGACCATGTTCAGCATAATCTCTGCGTCGCGATACTATGGATCTCTTCCGAATGCTTCCCAGCAATCTACAGTCAGCGTCCCACATTGAGAGGGCCAACATGACCAGACTGCGAGTACTTTTTCTTTGCACCCACAACTCGGCGCGAAGCCAGATGGCAGAGGGATTCCTGCGCGCTCTGGCTGGAGCGCACTTCGACGTGGCCAGCGCGGGTACCGAGGCCACACGCGTACATCCCCTGGCGATTCGCGTGATGGATGAAGTTGGAATCGATCTGACCGGACACACCTCAAAGACCATCGATGCGTTCCTTAACCAGCCGTGGGACTATGTGATTACAGTCTGCGATAGCGCCAATGAACGTTGTCCGATCTTTCCGGGAAAGACGACCCGCCTCCACTGGAGTTTCGACGATCCCTCACAGGCCGCCGACACAGATGAGGATCAACTACAGACGTTCCGCCACGTTCGTGATGAGATCCACGCCACGCTTCGCGACTGGCTTGCCGATTAAGAGCAATCTTCCCCATTCGCCGGTTCGACCGCAAGGGCATCGTGATCCTCAACCGCGGCGGCCGCTCGGCGGATCAGTTCGAGATTGCTGTCCAGGGGCATCAGATCACCGATCGCAAGCGTCACCACCATGGCTTCAAAGGCATAGGTGAGATGGGCGCGATATCGTTGCCGCAGCGTCGTGGGATCGAGGTCCGCAATCTGATGCTTCTCAAGCACCTGTTGATACCGTGCGAGCAGGCGCGCTTCGCACGTCCGCCGGATATCGGGCGCGAGCGCGGTCGCCAGGCAGTAGGCGACATCGCCGATCCCCTCACCAATGCGGACAAGCTGCCAGTCGAGAAATCCCGGCTGGGACTGCTGCCAGAAGAGATTGCCGGGATGTACGTCGTGATGGACGAGGGTGCGCGGGCCGTCCGCAAGTAACCGCATCATGTGGCGACGCCGGCGCGCATAGTCGACAGCGGGGGTGTGAAGCGCGATGGGTACGGCGCTTCCGGCACGCTGCAGCCCCCGCCGCATCAACGGCACCGCCAGGGCGGTCCCCAACCGATCTTCCCAGCGCCGGATAGGACCGGCCAACCACCGATATTCGCGATCGAGACTCGTGGTATTCCAAAACCGGGCGTGAAGTCCGGCCAGTTGTTCGACCACCGCAGTCGCCTGGGCCTCCGTCAATGCATCCCCGGGGCCTCCGGGAACAGCGCCATGTTCTGTCACATCGGCAAGGACCAGCGTCGTGCCCCGTCCGCAAAGGCTTTGGGCCGCCAACATGGCAGGCCGCAGCACGGGAACCGCCTGCGTCACTTCTTGATAGAAACGCACTTCCGTCTGAAGAAGGCGGGGCAACGCCGTAATACACCTGGCTCGCCAGGACCGCGACGGCAGCTTCACGAACCAACGACGGGGCAGCGCCTCCGGTCCATTGTGTTCAACCGCGACGCGCACCCGCGTTGTCGTCCCGATATCGGCGGACAGCACAGCGACCCTCGATACCGTGGCACCTGCAGCATGGTGCGCCACGACGCGTTGCGCCCAGGCGACCGTCAGATCACTCGGTCGGCGGACAAGAATAGCCGGCGTCACTGGTATCGCTGATTCAATTTCGCGAAAGCCGCTGCCATCGCATTGCGTTGTTGTAATGCATCTGGTTTCGGTTTCGGTAGAGGGGATTTGCCTCTTCGATGCGAAATGGTGCCGTCAATCCTTGCTGTGACTTCATCCGACAGGCGCATGGTCAGGGCGATGCGCTTGCGTGCGATATCGACCTCCAACACTTTCACCTTCACAACGTCGCCCGCCTTGACGATACTGTGCGGGTCTTTGACAAACTTGTCGGCAAGCGCTGAGACGTGGACGAGACCGTCCTGGTGTACGCCGATATCGACAAAGGCGCCGAAATTGGTGACATTGGTGACGATGCCTTCCAGCATCATCCCGGACTCAAGGTCCTTGAGACTTTCAACCCCTTCGCGGAATAGGGCGGTCTTGAACTCAGGTCGCGGATCGCGACCGGGTTTTTCGAGTTCCGCGAGAATGTCCTGAACCGTGGGCAGGCCAAACTTGTCATCGGTGTATTTCTCGGGTGTGAGGGCGCGCACGGCCTTACCGTCTCCGATCACTTCACGGATGCTTTTCCTGATGTCGGCGAGAATTCGCTCGACGACGGGATAGGCTTCCGGATGCACAGCCGAGGCATCCAGTGGGTCGTCACCATTGTTGATGCGCAAGAAGCCGGCGGCCAGTTCGAACGTCTTGTCGCCCAGCCGGGGAACAAGCCGCAACTGCTTGCGGCTCTTGAAGGCGCCATGCTGATCGCGGTAGCTGACGATGTTTCCGGCAAGTGTCGGGGTAAGACCGGAGATATGAGTCAGCAAGGGCACGGATGCAGTATTGACGTCGACGCCGACCGAGTTCACGCAGTCCTCGATCACGGTGCCGAGCGACCGTGCCAGCTTGCTCTGATTCACATCGTGTTGATACTGGCCGACGCCGATGCTCTTCGGGTCGATCTTGACCAGTTCTGCCAGGGGATCCTGCAGACGGCGCGCAATGGACACGGCACCCCGCAACGAGACGTCTATATCGGGAAATTCCTTCGAGGCCAGTTCCGAGGCTGAATACACCGAGGCCCCTGCCTCCGACACCACCACCTTGGTCAGTTTCAATTCCGGGTAGCGCTTGATGAGATCGGCGGCGAGCTTGTCGGTTTCCCGGCTGGCTGTGCCGTTACCGATGGCGATCAACTCTGCACCGTGCTTTTGAGCCAACTCGCGAATGGCAGCAAGCGCCCCTTCCCAGTCCCGGTGCGGTTCGTGAGGGTAGATCGTGGAGGTATCGACGAGCTTGCCGGTCTTCTCGATGACAGCAACCTTAACGCCGGTGCGAATCCCTGGATCAAGACCGATGGTGATGCGCGGGCCGGCCGGTGCCGCGAGCAGCAGGTCGTGAAGGTTGCGGGCAAAAACCCGGATGGCTTCGTCCTCGGCACGTTCCCGCATCTGGTTCATCAACTCGAGCTTCAGGTGCAGCGAGAGCTTGACCGTCCAGGCCGCGCGTACCGAGTCCAGCAACCACGTGTCCGCCGGGCGTCCTTTGTCGGTGATGCCGAAATGGCCTGCAATCATAGCTTCGCAGGGCGAGGCGCGCGGCGGGTCTTCAAGTTCGGGTTCGGTCTTCAGCGCCACACGCAGGATATCCTCGTTGCGGCCTCGCAACATGGCCAGAACCCGGTGCGAGGGAGCGCTTTTGATCGGTTCACGGAAATCAAACCAGTCGCGAAACTTGGCGCCTTCGCTCTCCTTGCCCTCGGCCACCATGGAGACGATCAGTGCATGATCGGACAGGTAACGACGCAGCCCATCGAGCAGCCCGGCATCCTCAGAGAACCGTTCCATCAGAATCTGGCGTGCGCCACCGAGCGCTGCCTTGACATCCGGTACATGCTGCTCCGTCGGTTCAGTGTCCGTTCGAACATATTTTGCGGCTTCGATCTCCGGAACGAGTGTTGGATCGTCGAACAGGGCATCGGCCAAGGGCTCCAAACCGGCCTCGCGCGCGATCTGGGCCTTGGTGCGTCGTCTGGATTTGTAGGGCAAGTAGAGATCTTCGACACGCTGTTTAGTCTCTGCACCAACGATCTCGGCTTTCAGCTCGGCCGTTAGCTTGCCCTGCTCCTCTATGGACGCAAGCACTGTCGCACGGCGCTCTTCGAGTTCACGCAGATAGATCAGTCGTTCCTCAAGTAACCGCAGTTGGATGTCGTCGAGCTCGCCGGTAATTTCCTTACGGTAGCGGGCTATGAAGGGCACGGTGGCACCCTCGTCAAGCAATTGAACCGCGGCAATGACTTGGGCAGGCTTGACACCAAGCTCGGCGGCGATGCGGTGTTCGATGGTTTGAAGCATGGGCGATTTGAGTTGTTGGAGAATTAGCATTCAGCCGGTTGTCATCGATCGTATGACGTACACGATAAACTTATCAAGTGTAAATCATAGCCTAGCGAACCGCAACCGCACAGTTTGAGCCATATAGGGATTATCCGGGTTCGTTTGTGTGTAGCCCAGCCATGACGAGGAAGGCGCCATTTTTTATAGTTGTTTGATGCATCAATAAGTTTTGATATATTCAGTCCATGCTATTTCCGATGCCGAAAGATCTCACACGGGCCGCACGCTGGTTTCACGCACTCTCTGATGAAACGCGCCTGCAGATCATCGAACGTCTGAGTAGCGGCGAGCAGTGCGTCTGCGACTTGACCGACATGCTGGCGACAACTCAGTCGCTGCTCTCCTTTCATCTCAAGACGCTCAAGGAGGCCGGATTCCTGACGGACAGGCGGGAGGGTCGATGGGTGTACTACTCGTTGAACCCGAAGGCGATCGAGGATCTGGAGCGGTGTATTGGCTCGCTGAAGCCAAGAGGACGTGGGCCCCGCGTTTCGTTGAAACGATGTGATTGACCTTTTTTTGGCCTGACCCATCAATGAATCTTGATTCGGATAGTGGGAAGATACTATGAGCACGCAGGATATCACGGTTGCAACGCGGCTGAACGTCTTCGAGCGTTACCTCTCTGTCTGGGTGACGCTCTGTATCGTAACGGGCATCGCCATCGGCAAGGTCAGCCCCGGACTGGTGGGCGCCT
>CABIKM010000048.1 GCA_902196205.1 Candidatus Methylomirabilis lanthanidiphila
GCTGCAAAGTCGTCGTAGCCGCCCGATGCCAATTGACGATGCCCGGCGGACTTCATCACACTATAGACATTCGCCGTGGGGTGGCGCAGAATTTACCTCCTCGTCACTACCCCTTCATTTGACAGTAACATTTCCCGGCTATCCTCCCATCAGTCACCAGAGAGACTCTGGGCCTTCGCTTTGCCAGGATTTGCACCGGACACGAAGAGAAGGGAGGAGACGCCAATGTTACTACCACTGCTCTTGAAAGGCTTTTACTTGGTCATGGTGACGACCGTGCTCTCCATGATGTGGGTCTATGCGCGCGGGTTGACGTTGGGGCGACATGCGTCGTTGATGGCGAAGATTCCGTTCTATGGGTGGATCGGCTTTCTGGTAGTCGTGTCGATTACCTTCCACGTGCTGACCGCATGGCAAGTACCATGGGTCGAGTGGGAGCTCAAGCGCGCCCGCATGATCCCCGACCGGGAGGTAGCCGTCAACGTCAAAGGCCATCAGTTCAGCCTCCCGGAAGATGGTATCAGGATCAGGCAGGGGGAGATAGTGAGGTTCAGGGTCCGTTCCGAGGACCTGACCTACGGCTTCGGCGTCTTCCGCGAGAACGGGCCGATGGTATTCCAGATGCAGATTGTCCCTGGACACGACAACGATATCATCTGGGCCTTCTCGGAGCCCGGCCTGTATTCTATTCGCTCAACGGAGTACGCCGGACCCCAAACCTGGAGGATGCACGCGAAGAATGTGATCGAGGTCGCGTCAGACCTGCGCCTAGCCGGCGGATAGGTCATGGTGTCTCTGCGCGACCTCACGCCGCTACAGCACGTGACCCTGCGTTTCGTTGTCGTCGCCCTGCTCTTCTACGGGCTCGCCGCGCTGGAGGGGATGATGATGCGGGCAGCGCTGGCCAATATGCCGCTGCTGGCCCCCGATCACTTCTACGCCGTACTGAACGCCCATCCTATTATAGGGATCTTTGGATACAGCTTCATGCTCGTCATGGGCGCGTTCTCCTTCCTGGTCCCTACGCTGCTCAAGAAGGACCTCTACAGCGTCCGGGCGGCTGAGTGGAACTGGAGGCTCATGGCCGCCGGAGTACTCACCGTCTGGTTGAGCAGCCTCCTCTTCTCTCACTCGTCGCTCTACACCAACTACTGGCCGCTCCCCGTGACAGCCTCCAGGCCGGTGAGCCTTCTGGTGTACGCTGCCGGAATGATCACCATCATGGCCGCCATCCTGCTCTTCTGCTTCAACCTCTTCGCGACGGTGTTCCACAGGAGGCCGGAGGACAAGCCTTTTTCAGCCCTGCTGATCTCGAGCCTCGGCCTCGATGGGTTCGTCAACCTGTATCGCGCAGTACGGGGCGGCAAGCGGATCGACGTCCCCGACGTCCCTCTGCCGATCGTGGCAATCTTCCGGGGCACTATCGATACGATCCTGGACGCCGTGGTGCTCGGCGGGATCTCCCTTATCTTTGTCGTCTACGCCGTGTATGGATTGAACGGGATCACGCTTCCCACGACCTGGTTCGACGCCCTGCTCTATAAGAACATCTACTGGTGGGGCCTGGACCTGATCGCCGACGGGCTGGTACTGATCTACGTGGCAGGGTCCTGGTACCTCTTGGCCATACTGATGACGGGCCGGCCGCTGTACATGCAGCACATTGCCCGCGCTGCCCTCTTCGTGGAACTGGTGGTCTCCTGGTTCGTCTGGAGCCACCACCTGCTCTCCGACCAGACGCAGCCCGGATGGATGAAACTCCTCTCTGGCGAGCTGATCACCGCCTTCGAGCTGGTGACCTCCGGGATCGCCGTTTTCTGCACCTTGGCCACGCTCTGGCAGGCGCGCCCCCTCACGATGACGATGCCCCTCAAGTTCCTGCTGGGCGGAATCGTCGGGTTCGGCCTGGGGGTGCCGGCCGGGATCCTGCAGGCCGACCTGGGGATGAACCGCGTCCTGCACAATACCCAGTGGGTAATCGGCGCCCATGCCCACATGCAGATTCTGGTCGGACTCTCCTGTACCCTGTTCGCCGCACTGTATACGATCTTCCCGCTGGTGACGCAGCGAGAGGTGAAGAGCCTGGCCCTGTCCAACGTCCATTTCTGGTGCCAGATGATCGGGGGCATCGGCATGTCGGTGGCGATGGGGTTCGCCGGGCTCGACGGGATGCTGCGCCGGACCCTGTACGTCGGGGATGCCTCCTATCTCGACGAGATGTACCTGGCAGCCGGCTTCGGAGCTGTTCTAATAATCGGCTACCTCGCCCTGATGGTAAACCTGATCCGCTCGATCGGCGTGCGGACCCTGGTATCTCTGTTTGTCACGCTACCCGAGAAACAGGGGCTGGCCGCGGGAGGAAGTTGTCCGCTCTTGAGTTGCCGTTTTCTTTAATGACTTCCTAAGCAGAGATGTCTGATTCCCTTGGCACATTTCGAATCGCACGGCACGCCTGATCCTGAGTCAGCGAGCCACCCGGCATAATTTACGTCCTCGTTACCACCCCTTCATTTAACGGCAACATTCCCCCACTATCCTCCAATTAGTGAGGAGATGCGGGTCACGTTCAGCCTCGATCAGGCGAACATCACCGATCCTTGAACCTACGCCGACCATTGATTGCTTGCATGAAGGAAAGGAGGGAGGGATATGTCTGGAACAACCAATCACCTTTGGGGGATTGTGCTTGCCGGCGGCGAAGGGAAGAGACTTCAATCCTTCATTCGTTCCCAGTTCGGTACTGATCGTCCTAAACAGTACTGTCGCCTCTTCGGGGGCCGTTCCATGCTCCGGCATACCCTGTGCCGAGCCGAACAACTCATTCCACGCGAACGTCTGGTGACCGTCGCCACCCGTCCACATCTTCCTTATGCGCAGGAAGAGTTGTACGACCGCCCTCCCGGCACCGTCATCGTCCAACCCAGCAACCGCGAGACGGGCCCAGGCATTCTCCTGCCGCTGTTGCACATTCTTCAGCGAGATCCAAAGGCACTCGTCGTCTTACTACCCGCCGACCACTTCATCGTCGAGGAGGCGCGGTTCATGGCCTATGTCGAGAAGGCCGCCACCTTCGTGGCGACAGCCCCCGCTTGCCTCGTCCTCTTAGGAGTCGAACCGAAACGACCGGAACCGCAATATGGCTGGATCGAGGCGGGAGAGATATTCGGACGTCATGACAGTACTGAATTCTACCGGGTACGCCGGTTCCGTGAGAAACCTGGTCCTCAGGTTGCCCAGACCCTGTATCTGAACGGCGGCTTGTGGAATACCATGGTGGTCGTCGGACGCGCCTGGTGGCTGCTTAGCCTCTTCAAAATGCTGACGCCTGAGCTTTTTCGCCTCTTCAACCGTTTCGGCTTCCACCTTGGCTCTCCGCAAGAGGCCGCGGCTGTTGAACAAATCTATGCCAGACTGCCGGCAGTAGATTTCTCGCAGACGATTTTGACAAAGTATCCGTCCCGCCTCGCTGTTCTTCAGGTCAAAGATGTTTACTGGAGTGACTGGGGGAACCCAGCGCAGGTCCGACAGGACCTTAACCGCCTTGAGTGCTGGCCGGCGTCAGGACACGGACCTGAAGGTGGAATTGGCAACGTCACTCCTCTGGATGCAGCCGCGCTGGTATAACGTCTCACCCATACCTTTACGAGCCGTTCATGGAGTGTGTATGCAAAGGTGTGCACAAGGAAGTCAGGCAGCAAGCATGGAGGTGTCGACCGGAATCCTCAAGAGATGTCCTCATCGAACTTCTGATTCAGGACACTAACGCAGAGTCGTGCGGCCGGCGAAGGCGGTTCACCCGAACAACGCGTTATGCCGCGGCTGTGCCGGGAAGCTCCCAACCCGGGAATACCAGTACACCCGGATGACACTTGAGCGCCTGGGCGAGAACCTTCGCCCGCTCAACCCCCAGACGGACCCGATCGTTCTCAATGGCGGAGATGCTCGCCTGGGGAATTCCGGTCAAACGGGAGAGCTGGCTTTGGCTCAGTTCCTGAAGTTCGCGAAGAATCCTGACGGATTCGCCGACCGACACCTCGATGCGCTTTTTCGCGGGACGATAATTTTTCATTTCACGGCCTCCGATAGTCATGTGCGGTTATCGACGCGACTTGGAACAACAGCTTTTTGGGAATTACGCGATAAATGACACGCCACTGAAGTCCAAGCCGGCAAGACCGGTATCCGCGCCACTCACCCGATAACGCCTCATCGCGAAACCCCCGAATCAGACGAAGCCCCGGAGAACCGGAGAGTGTCGCGATATCCTTCCATTTTTCGTATCGCTTCAGCATGTCACTCGAGATCGAAGCCACTTGCTTGTCTACGCGGCGGTGCTCTTCGATGCGCCACATACCATATTATGTGTATACCGTATATGGTATGTCCACCCGATTATTGGTGCGGCATAACGCGGTGCGCTTGAACCGCCGGTGTAGAAGGTCTCATGACTGGCACTGCAGCTCAAGCCGGTCGGTTCCAAGCGCGGGTTCGGCGTCGGTGGCGATCTTTGGTCAGTGGTCCGCATTAGCGCTGCAGGGCTCTACCTTTACTGGCAGGTAGGCCCATCCACTTGGGCCATACTGCCGAAAGGCCTCCTGCTTTATCTTGTCGATTGCGCGCTGATCTGGTCCGAGCGCAACACAGAAGGGCAAGCCGCAGAGTATGAAGTCAACGCAGGGCGAATCCTCCTCGTCATGCCAAATCCGCTTCGGGAACTCGTGACAGTACCGCCAGTCTTCGGGTACCATAACAAGAACTTCACGATGACCAAGTTCTTTGATCACATAGTCCCGGATGGGATCGAACCTTGATTCAAGAGCGGCGTCCCAAGACGTGAGTTTCACGAGCCATTCGAACGCGACCTTGTGGATGGCGCGGCTAAAGTCAGGATGCCCGCCGATGGTAAAGTTCATCCGCGTCCGCGCTAAGGGTCCGATTCGCTCAAAACTCCCGGCCACGTCGCGATGCGAACCAGAAGCGGCAGGGATGGTACCAAAGGTCCCGCTTTCGACGGCATGCTGTTCCAGATTGAGGTGAAGGTCGACGTGGCCTCGCCGAGTTACCGAGGCCCGAAGGTTTGTGCGTCCGGTCATCCGTGGCGGCTTTTTCTTCTTTCCCGGGACTCGCGCCCACACCCGCAAGAAATCGAAGGACTCTCCCAGAACGTCGTCCAACGGCGACAACACTGTCGAATTGCAATCGGCACAGACTTCCCCACGGTTGAGCACCAGCCCTGGAGGACAGCCCAACACCTCGGGAACGATATGCTCTTTGGACTTACGTCCTTCCTTCAGACACCAGACACACAGGCGCTTTCGAGATTTCGTCATGCCTCGATCATCCTACATTTCCACGGAGCGTCGCCACACCTGCTGTTTTGCAAAGCCGAACCATTGAGTAGCTGACCGGCCTATTGCCATCCGAAATGTTTGACGACTGCGGCGATTCTCCTGCCCTTTTGGGAACTTGTCAAGTATGCGGGGACCGATTGGTGTCGGCAAAGGCCGACCAGCCTAATCCCATTATGCCCGGTCGGCCTAATACCGTTATGGCTGTCCAGGAGGCACGCTGACGAGGAGGCCGTCAACCGGACTTTGAGCCCCCTCCCTCCTCACTTCAACACGTGGGTGCAGATTATCGCCGTGCTGACATCCCGACCTGCCTAGCGGCAGACAGGCGACCCAACAGCTCCTGAACCGTGCGGATATCAGAGCCGTCTTCGAGGAGATGTGTAGCAAAAGCATGGCGAATGTCAATGAACATTGCCGCTGGGGGACGGTGGCGAGCTTATGCTGGAGTTGCGGCTGAGGTGGACGACACCTTGCTCGGCTTGCAGCGTTCCGGTAACGTCCAGGAAGGTGATGATTTTGGCCAACGTCGCGTAGCGCGCGAAGACCTTGGGCCGAAGATCAAGATTTGCGAATTCAGCAGCAAGCGCACTCCACAGCTGATCCGCCGGCCGTGAAGGCGAGGATTACACAAGCACTCAGACGTGTGTTTGTAGGCATCGCCATCGCGCAGACGAAGCGGCCAGATTATCCTTGCCGCCTGATTCGGACCCGGCCAGGCGTGATGACCGTGAACGCGGGATCATCTCGGCCGAACGAGCGGATAGAGCGGCGGCGAGATGTTCGCACTTACTGTCGGCGGAGAGGCCGGCCAAACGGAGGAGGATGACGCCAGCATGAATGCGGTGCATTCGAAAAACCAGTTCGCCGAAGTCCTTGTCCGCCGTGAGAAGCAGAGCGCCGCTCCGATTAGCCCGGCCCAGAAGCGCGTCATCCGAAGTTGCTGGAGCTGACTCGGCAGCGTAGAAGACGTCGTGGCCCAGTGCGCGCAGACGATCGACGATCTGGCGATCGACGCCCTCGTCTGCGAGGAGGTTCATGCTGCCTTGTCAGGTATCGGGTAGGTCACATCGGCCCGGAGCGCGCGGGCGGCGAATTGTAACGCATCGAGCACGGCCTCGCGCGTCAGTCTCGGATGGGCTGCCAGGATCTGATCGATGGTCTCACCAGCCGCAAGCTTCTCGATGATCAACTCGACGGTAATACGGGTGCCGACAATCACTGGCTTGCCCATCATGATAGAAGGGTTCGCTTCAATCCGTTCTGCCATGCATGTACCTCGATAGGAAGGACGGCGCTCGGTCATCACGACCAGCCAACAGTGACACTATACCACGGAACGATGAGCGATTCGAGTCCCAACCCGGCCAGTGTGCCACGTCGCCTCTCCATTCCAGTCGTCGAACTACGATTAGGCTGGTCTGTAGAGCACCAGCCGAAGAATCTTCATCATATGCGGGATTGTCTTGCCATTTCAGGGACTTGTCAACGGAATTTCAACAGGATCTGCGGCGGCAAAGACCGCCCCAGCGGTCGGCATAATCCTGTTTAGGGCCGACCAACGCTAAGGTCGTGCGCGCGCGGTCAACCGGACGGCGGACTCCCCTGCCGTCCCGGTTCAATAGAAGACATTGGGAAAGCCGGACGTCTCAAATTTACTCTGGTGTCATCGATCCTTCATACGGCCGCAACACATGACCGTTAGGATCTCGCCAAGGCGTCTACCGGAGCGATTGGGAGAATGCGACACAGGTCGCATCGGTTCCCGACCGCCCCGGCCTCTACCCGATATCGGGAGATAGAACAGCGAGTAAATCAGCCTGCAGACGCACCTGTATCTGTGGGGCCTTGGACGTGTGTCGGTTGTCGGGGTGTCAACATCAACTTCTTAACAGGAGGTATGGTCAATGTCGAGTACAGTTGGAAGAGCGCTAAGTCAGGCAGCTTTCGTTCTCGGGTGTGCGGCAACCATTGCCGGCGTCGCGTCGGCGCAAAGTATCGGGCCAAGCACAACCACGGCTCCTTACCTGCTCCCCTCGATGCCGGGGATCGAGACAGTTTCGATCCTGACCGTTGGGGACGCTATTGGCGGCTATCCCCTGGTGGGCATCCCGGATGGACTGGGCGCATTCAAAAGCGGTCACGGAAGGTTTACGCTGCTGGTGAACCACGAGCTTGCTAACAACAAGGGTGCTGTCCGCGCCCACGGCTCGCAGGGTGCGTTCGTGTCCCGCTGGGACATCAAGCGGAACACGCTGGAAGTCGTGAAGGGCGAGGACCAGACACCGTCGCCCAACGACGTCTACGCCTGGGATCCGGTGAACAGCCAGTACGTGCAAGGAACAGTCGCCTGGAACCGCTTCTGCTCGGCGGACTTGGGGCCTGAGAAGGCGTTCTTCCATCAGGGGAAGGGTACGCGGGATCGCCTCTTTCTCAACGGTGAGGAGACCGACGAAGGGAGGGCCTGGGCCCATGTCGCCACGGGGCCTCATAAGGGTGAGTCCTGGCAATTGCCGCGTCTCGGGCGCATGGCGTTCGAAAACGTGGTCGCCAGTCCGCATCGGCAGTTCAAGACCGTCGTCATTGGGCTGGACGATGCTGATGTGAACACGAGCCCGGCACCGGGCAACGTCCCGAGCGAGTTATATGTCTATATCGGCACGAAGACGAAGCACGGCACTCCTGTTGAACGCGCCGGCCTCACAAATGGCGCCCTGTACGGTATGAAAGTAGCGGTTAACGGGACCACAGTGACCGAGGAGAGCAACGCGGACGGACTCGGGAGCGGAGGCACCTACGTCGGGTCAGGTACCTTCAGCCTCTACAACTTCGGCGACGTCTCCGGGCTCAGCGGGTCTCAACTGCAGGCAGCCTCTATCACCAACGACCTCTTCCGGATGCAGCGAGTCGAGGACGGGGTGTGGGATCCCAGGCCAAGTCATAAGAACGACTTCTACTTTGTGACGACTGCGAGTTTCTCAGACCCCCTCCATAGCAACAGCCGTCTGTGGAGACTTCGCTTCCATGACATCGAACACCCCGAGAACGGCGGGACGATCGAGATTCTGTTGACGGGCAGCGAGGGTCACAAGATGCTCGACAATATCACCATGGACCGGCGCGGCCGCCTTCTGATGCAGGAGGATATCGGCAAGCAGGATCCACTCGGAAAGATCTGGCTGTACGCCACCGGCAGCGGCCAACTGATCGAGATTGCGGCACACGACCCTGCCTTCTTTGCGCCGCCGGTCCCGCCGGCCCTCACGACCGATGAAGAATCTTCCGGGATCATCGATGCAAGCCGAATCCTGGGAAGGGGATGGTTCCTGCTCGATGTCCAGGCTCATTACACTCACCCTGATACGACGCTGGTTCAGGGCGGGCAATTGCTCGCCATGTACGTGGACCCGAGCATCGGTTCCAGTTCGGACGACGAGGAGGACGAGGAGGACGAGTAAGAGAATTTTGATAGCGAGGTGCTGAAAAAAGCCAGAGCCGGCCTTCTCCGGGCCGGCTCTGGCTTTCACTTCGTTGTGCTAGCAAGTTATAGCAGTTTGTCATTCCGGGCTCGACCTGGAATCCAGTCCCCCTGCTGGATTCCCGCTTTCTCGGGAATACCTCATGCGCTAGTGGCGCGCCCATGAAGATGACCGGAGCAAGAGACTTTCTAACTAATGACGCTCACAAAGGGAACATCGCAACCTGATCCTGCTATGTACAACGGGTACCTGCACCATGATGATTCAGGGGCGCTGTTTGTCGTTCTTTTCCGTTTTCAGACGCTTCGCTCTACACATGAAGCGCGACGGTCCGTAATTCGGCCTCGGCTCGACCGCGACTCGCTTTCCAGGCATGGCCCAATGCGGCGTGCAGATCTGAGAGGGTGTACGGCTTGGCCAGCACCAGGTCTACCCCGGTGTCGGCAAGTTGGGAAGCATCAATATGATCCCCCCACCCTGTCACAAGTATGACGGGTAGATCAGCGCAACGTCTCTTTACTGCCTGAGCCACATCCCACCCCGACATCCCCGGCATGCCCAGATCGGTGAGAACCATATCAAAGTCATCGATCTCCAGCAGTGCGAGACCATCAGTTCCGCCGGTTGCCACTACAGCCTCGTAGCCAAGTGTCTGCAAGAGAGCAGACAGGGTCTCCCTGGCGAGCGGGTTATCGTCGATAACCAGGATCCTCGTGCCGCTCGGAACCCCAGGCAGCGTCACAACCTCAAGCGTGGCCGTCTCAAGCGCTTCTACCGCAATCGGCAGAGACACCGTCACACTCGTGCCGTGCCTTTCTTGGCTGATCACCCGAATCTCGCCGTGGTGACGGCGAACGATCTCACGAACCATGCTGAGACCAAGGCCGGTCCCCCGCTCCCCTTTCGTGGTGAAGAACGGATCGAAGATGCGCGATTTAATGTTGTCAGGAATCCCGACCCCGGTATCCGTAATTGTTAGCTGGACAACCCCTCTCGGTTCAGGCCGGTGCTCTTCCCCCCACTTTCCTCCAAGGATCGATCCGTCAGTTCTCTGAGCGCCCACCATCCCTCCACGAACATACTGGAGCGCAATGGCCACAGTTCCCCCTTGGGGCATGGCATCCAAGGCATTGAAGAGTAAGTTGGTCATAGCCTCTCGAAGTTCTG
This sequence comes from Candidatus Methylomirabilis lanthanidiphila, assembly GCA_902196205.1. Taxonomy (NCBI): domain Bacteria; phylum Methylomirabilota (SeqCode); class Methylomirabilia (SeqCode); order Methylomirabilales (SeqCode); family Methylomirabilaceae (SeqCode); genus Methylomirabilis (SeqCode); species Candidatus Methylomirabilis lanthanidiphila. Next base: position 9,995 of record CABIKM010000048.1, read on the forward strand.
CAGCATTGCCAAAGATGAGAGGAATGGCGGGGAGCTTGGTCACAATCCGATAGTTGAGGCCGCTGGCCTCAGCTTGATCTTTCCAACGGGGCCTGGTCGTTTCCAACACCTGTCCGACCACCTCACCGACGGCCACCGGCGTGAATGTGTCTGCTTCCTTGGGCCGAGTAAATTCACGGAGTTTTCGGACGATCTCAGCGCCGTCGAGGGCCGCCCGTTCCAGTATCTGTAGGGTCGCCCCCACCTGTGATCCCTCGACAGACCCAAGCGCAACACGCGTCTTTAACAGTTGCACATGGCCGAGGATCACAGAAAGGATGTTATTGAAATCGTGCGCCACACCGGAGGCCATCCGGCCCACGACCCGGAGCCGCACCGACTCTACGAGGGCGGCGTGAACCTCCGCGAGGGTCTCGACCTTTTGCTGGAGTTCGGCGGCCGTTCGTCTTGCGTCCTCATAGAGGCGGGCATGTTCGATAGCTGTAGCCGCCTGGGCTGCAAACAGCTCCAACAGTTGAATCATCTCACGGTCCAGGGTCCAGCCCCCCTCCGGATGCTCAACACCCAGGACGCCGATCACTCGTCCCTGCACGATGAGCGGGAGATTCAAGAACCCGTTAGGGGGCAGCTCAAGGGTCTGATCATAGGGCGGATACAGGCGCACCGCCTCGGCCGCCGGCATCCGTGAATTCCAGAAGACCGGCACGCGGGAATGATAGGCCTGAACAATAGGATTCTCCGACTCGGTCGCTGGAATCCGCCGCGATTCCACGTCCGGAGCTGTGCCGGCCGCTGCACGCAGATACGACCCTTCACAATCGGCGAGGAACAGCGTCAGGCGCCGAAGCCTTAAGAGATCCCTCGCGGTTCCCATGATCCGGTCCAGACGTTCACGAAGTTCCAGGGGTTCGCGGATGTGGAGGCTTGCATGGAGCAGATCGAGAGACTGGACATGTTTCATGTTGACACCTCAGCGTGGCGTATTATTTTTTGTACGTAGGCACCCGCTCCTACCCATCTCCCACAGAAAGGAACAGGGGATCATAGTGGAGAACAGCCGTAACGGCTCCGTTACGGCTGGGTTTCTGTGATGTAAATTCCCGGGCAGGGCGCATAACGGTCTGATGTGAGCGAGACGGTGTACGGCGTCTCAACAACCCAGCGGGGATGCCGCTTCGATTCCACTCTGTTGCTTTTCGACGTGTGTTTGCACTCCTGCCGACAGGGTTTCCGGTGTGAGGTAAGTAATGAATGATCACATTGACAGCGGCGCTTCCGAAAGCCTACATTGCTAACGGGTAGGACAGCCGACCGGATGCGAAAGGAGGATCGTCATGGGATTGTTGGATAGCGGTCTGAAGGGAAACGTGGTGACAGGGCTGGCCATCGGTATCGGCGCGTCTATATTGGCCCCCCTTGTCATTCCGGTGGCTGCGGCCATCGTCAAACCCCTGCTGAAGGCCACGATAAAGGGCGGCATCATGCTCTACGAAAAGGGGCAGGAGGTGGTGGCTGAGGCCGGCGAGGTGATCGAAGACCTGGCAGCCGAGGCGAAAGCGGAATTGGCGCAGACTCCAACCGAGACCGGATCGGTGGTCTCGGACACGACTCGATCTGAAGCATAACGGCAGGTGCCTGATGCTTCCGAATGCGTTCATTACTCATGCGACTCATGGAAGGGTCAGAATCAAAATCCCTGCGAAGAAGGGCGATGCGGCCTATTTTGCTTCGCTGAGAGACAAGCTGGCAGCGTTGTCCGAACTGCCGGGCATTCAGCGGATTGAGGCGAACCCCCTGACAGGGAGTATCCTCGTCCTCCATACCCTGGACCCGGAGGCCATTGACCTTGGGCTGGTCGCTCAATACAGCGAATTCAACCAACTGTTCCGCCTGCAACAACCCCCCGCCAAACAAACGCCGGCGCCTGGCAACAAGGCGAGCGGCCGCACAGCCGGCGAAATTGATCCTAAGGTGCTGGCCATGCTGGGATTCGTTGGCGTGGCTGTTATTCAACTGAAGAGGGGCCATATCATGATGCCTGCCATAACAGCACTGTGGTATGCCTACAGCCTTATGAAAGAACGGCAACGTGAAGCAGCAGGCGGTGGTGAATAACAAGAGTAAAAGTAAAGGAGATTCACAATGGTAAGCGAGGAGAGTGAAAAAGAGGGACAGGGCACATCTCCAACGATCGGAAAGGCTGGCACGACCGTGAAGGAGGGGATCGTTCAGAGCCTGAAGGGGATCAATGAGATCGAGGCTGAGATTGTCAGTCTTGTGCGAAATACGGTGTCTCACACCCTCAGAGCAACGGGCGGAGTCACCGGTGAAGCCATCAGCCTCACACGGGATGTGGTGAAAGGCGCCATCCAGGCCACAGAGGAGGTCGGCACCGGTCTGGTCATGAGCACCAAGAGTGTCGCCAAAGGGGTCATTATGGGGGTCGGCGATGTCGGAGGCGACGCAATGAGTGTTGCCGGTCAGACCGTGAAGGCGGCCGTCTCCGGAGCGTCCGAGATCGGGGCGGACATCGCGCTGGTGGCGAGAAGTGCTGTCGATGGCGTCGCTGAGGCCATCAAAGAAACAGGCGGCAACGCAGAAAAAGCCGTCGGAGTAGCCGTGACCGGGGCTATCGAAGCGGCAGGCAGCATCGGACAGACCGCCGTCAGGGCCGTACGAGATATTCTGCTTGGTGTCGTGGAGGGCGTGAAGGACGTCGCGGGCGCCGCGCTCCCAAGATCAGGCGCGAGCGCTCCGGCTCCACCATCACCGGCCAGTTCCCCGGAACCCGCCGAGCCCGTGGAATCAACAACCATCCCCAAAGGCCGCACGAAAAGTAAGTAATACTCACGTCATTAAAAGCCATCCTGATTGATACCTGCCCCTGCCCTCAATCAGGATGGCTTCTTTCAGAGGTCTGCTCGTGGTTCAGGCTGTACACAATCTGGTGAAGGGGAGGATCAGGCTCAGGGTCAGCGGACTCTATCGCTCACGGATGCTCAAAGGCTTCCTCGAATCCCGTCTCCATCAGGTCAAAGGTATCAGCGGCGCCTCGGCAAATGTCCTGACCGGGAATCTCCTCATCGTGTTCAATTCGCACCATACCACCCAGACGGTCACCATCCTGATCGAGGGGATCGTGTCGGACTATAGGCGCCTGCCGTCTAACGGACATGTGTCGCCTTCTACCGTAACGACCGCCGCCGCCTCTCCCCTCGAACAACCAGCCGTCCACCCATGGCATGCCCTCCGAACCGATTCGGTTCTCACGATGCTGGCGACAACCGGGGCGGGACTGCCGGAACACACGGCACGCGAACGCCTTATGCAATATGGTCCGAATGTCTTGCCTGAGGCGCTCCGTCGATCACGATTCGGTATCCTGATCGATCAGTTTGCCTCGCTTCCCGTTGCCCTCCTTGCCGCAGCGGCCGCGCTCTCTTTTATGACCGGCGGGATTGCCGATGCGCTGGTCATCCTTGGAGTCGTCTGTATCAACGCCACCATCGGGTATGTCACCGAATCTCAAACGGAGGACACGCTCCATTCCCTCAAGAAACTGGTGACCCCGTCTGCGGCAGTCGTTCGAAACGGCGCCCTCCTGACGATTCGTGCAGAAGAGGTGGTCGTCGGAGATCTTTTGGCGCTGAGACCCGGAAGCTACATTGCTGCCGATGCCAGGATCGTGGAGAGCCGGCATCTGTATGTGGATGAGTCGGCGCTCACCGGCGAGAATATGCCTGCGTTCAAGACTGCAGACTCGACCCTCGCGGCCGCCGTTCCGCTGGCCGATCGGATCAACATGGTCTATATGGGGACTCTGGTGACGGGAGGCGAGGGCCTGGCCGTGGTCGTCGCGACCGGGGGCGTGACAGAGATGGGACAGATTCAGGTCCTGACCGGCGAGGCGTTGCCGCCCGAGACCCCCATGGAAAGGCGGCTCAGACAGATCGGAAACCATTCGGTGTGGCTCGGGGGTCTGGCCTGTGGGCTGGTCTTTGTCATCGGCCTGCTCCGCGGATACGGCTTTGTCCGGATGTTCAAGATCGCCATCTCGCTGGCAGTGGCGGCCGTCCCCGAAGGTCTGTCCACCGTGGCCACAACGACGCTGGCGTTGGGAATCAGGAGCATGAGACGCCATCATGTCCTGATCCGCTATCTTCATGCCGTGGAGACGCTGGGATCGGTTCAGACGATCTGTCTCGACAAGACCGGAACCATCACCATGAACCGGATGTCGGTGGTGGCCATTCACACAAGCCTGCAACCCATCACGATCGCAGAGGGCAGGTTCGTCTCAGGAGGGGTCCCGATCGACCCGTTCATCTGCGACGAACTCCTGAGATTGATCCATGCCTCGGTATTGTGCAACGAAACCGTCGTGAGTCATCTCGAGGAGGAATGCGTGCTGACAGGCTCGCCGACCGAAAACGCCCTGGTCCATCTGGCCGTCAGCGCGGGGATCGATGTCCTGAAGATCCGGGAGCGGTATCCCCTGCTCAGGATGACTCAGCGCTCCGAAAATCGGAATTACATGACGACCCTGCACCGGTCGGATCCCTCATCACGACTGTTGGCGGTCAAGGGCAGTCCTCGAGAGGTGTTGGACATGTGCCGGTGGTACCTGAAAGACGGTCAACAGGTTCCCCTCTCCGAAGAGATACGAGCCACGATTGAGATCGAGAATGAACGCATGGCCGGTGATTCGCTCAGGGTCCTGGGCATCGCCTATGCCTACCAGGATCATACCGGGGAGGATGGGGTACATGCCGAACGCGGGCTGATCTGGCTTGGGTTGGTCGGCATGGCTGATCCGATCAGGAGCGGGGTCAAGGAGCTGATCCCCCGGTTTCACCAGGCGGGAATCGATACCGTCATGATTACCGGAGACCAGAGTCCTACGGCCTACGCCATCGGCAAGTCGTTGAATCTTGGCGGAAACGGGTCGCTTGAAATCCTGGACTCGACCCACCTGGCGACCGTGGATCCCCAGGTCATGGAGGCGCTCTCGAAGAAGGTCCACGTCTTCTCGAGGGTCAGCCCCGCCAATAAGCTGCAGATCGTCCAGGCGCTTCAGCGAGCCGGCAGGGTCGTGGCCATGACCGGTGACGGCATCAACGATGGACCGGCCCTGAAAGCCGCCGATATCGGGATCGCCATGGGCCACGCCGGCACGGATGTGGCGCGGGAGGTGGCGGATGTGGTGCTGGAAAACGACGATCTTGAAACGATGATCGTCGCGATCAGTCACGGCAGAACGACCTACAACAATATCAGAAAGGCGGTCCATTTCCTGCTGGCCACCAACCTCAGCGAGATGCTCGTTATGTCGGCCTCTATGACGGCGGGACTGGGTGAGCCGCTCAACCCCATGCAGCTTTTGTGGATTAACCTGATTTCCGATATCTTCCCGGGACTGGCGCTTGCGCTTGAGCCGCCCGAGCCTGATGTGTTGAGTCGCCCGCCCCGCAATCCGCACGAACCGATTCTGAACACTGCCGACCTGAAGAGGATTGCGTACGAGGCCGGCGTGATCTCTGCAGGTTCGATGGGGGCCTATACCTATGGCATCCTGAGATACGGCATGGGGCCACAGGCCGGCACGATGGCCTTTCTGACCCTGGTCCTGGGACAGCTCATGCACGCCCTCAGTTGCCGCTCAGAACGACACACGATCTATGATTCGTTGGCTGCCGGGACTCCGCTCCCTCCCAACCGATACCTGCAGCTTGCACTTGGCGGATCGTTTGCCGTTCAGGCTGCCACCCTGGCTTCTCCAGGACTCCGCAGCCTCCTGGGCATTGCGCCTCTCGGGGTAGCAGACGCGCTTGTGGTGGGAGGAGGCGCGTTGTTTCCATTCCTGGTCAACGAGGCCACGAAACATCGTATACATTCAACGACGAACAACCACACCACACTGCGCCCGACACCGGCCATACGAGGTGACGTACATGAAGGCTGACTTTATGTTTACCTCCGAATCGGTAACAGAGGGGCACCCTGACAAACTGTGCGATCAGATCAGCGATGCGGTCGTCGATCATATCCTGCAGCGCGACCCATGTTCGCGGGTCATCGCCGAATGCGCGGTCTCAACCGCCATCGTGTTTATTGCGGCCAGGTTTTCCACCAATGCCTCCATCGACTTCGCCAACATCGCCAGGCAGGTGATCAATCAGGTCGGGTATGTGGAACACTCCTTTACGGCCAAGACCTGCAGTATCCTGACAAGTCTCAAAGAGTTGCCTGTTGAGGAGTCCGACGTTTTCGATGAACGGTGTCTGTCCGACGAAGAGATAGAACGGATCCCGGTGAGAAATCAGGTGACAGTATTCGGGTATGCATGCGATCAGACCCCTGCCCTCATGCCGCTTCCCATCTGGCTGGCCCATCGGCTTGCCAGGAGGCTGACCTCCGTAAGGCTCCAAAAGCTCCTTCCCTACCTGTCTCCTGACGGCAAGACGCAGGTCGGCGTCGAGTACAGAGATCGGAGGCCCTACAGGATTCATAGCATCACGCTCATTGCCGGCCAGAGCAGACCCTCAACATCCGGCGGTCCCGATCTGAAAAGACTGGAACAGGATCTCAGAGAGATGGTTATTCATCCGATCCTCCAGGACGAGAAGATTACAACGGATGACAGGACCAGAATATTTGTCAATCCGGATGGTCCATTTATTGTCGGTGGGCCCTCTGTCCATTCCGGACTGACAGGCAGAAAGAATGCCATCGACACCTATGGGGAGTATTCACGACACAGTGGGGCGGCTCTCAGCGGAAAGGATCCCATGCGGATCGACCGCGTCGGCGCCTACATCGCCCGCTATGCGGCCAAGAACGTGGTGGCTGCAGGGCTGGCGCGGGAATGCGAAGTCCAATTGAGCTACTCTATCGGCCTGTCACGACCTGTCAGCGTGCAGGTCGAAACATTCGGCACAGGCACGCTGCCGGATGCCCGGATCGCCCAGCTCCTCGAGAGCCATGTCGATTTTCGGATCGCGGGGATCATGAAGCAGTTCAACCTGCGTTATCTGCCCTCCCTGATTAAAGGCGGGTTTTATAAGAGGCTGGCTGTCTACGGACATGTGGGGCGGATGGACATCGGGCTTCCCTGGGAGGTCACCGACAAGATCGGTGCCCTGAAGGACTGAGAGGGACGCTCACTGCGAGAGTCGTAAAGCAGAAGAGCATCCTTGACAGGGTTGATGATGTGGATTATTATCACTATGATCATCCACATGATGAAGGGGGTAGTTTATAATGCGCACCATACAGATGACACTGGACGACGATCTGGTCAAGTCAGTGGATCGAATTGCAAAGGAGCTCAAGACCACACGGTCGGCTTTTGCTCGCAAGGCGTTACGGGACGCCATTCATCAGATGCAAGTCCGTCGTCTTGAGGAACGACACAGAAAAGGGTACCAGTCGAAGCCTGTAAAAAAAGGGGAATTCGACGTATGGGAAGCGGCACAGGCCTGGGGTGATGAATGAAGCGGGGTGAGATCCGGTGGTACAGGTTCAAGGCCCCGGACAAGAAACGTCCCGTGCTGATCCTGACTCGTGACTCCATGCTTGAGTACCTCGGGGAAGTTACCGTTGCGCCTCTGACATCCACGATCAGGGACATCCCCAGCGAAGTGTTGTTGACGAAACCGGATGGTATGCCCACGGAGTGTGCGATTAATTGCGATCATATTCAAACCGTCTCCAAGGGAAACATCGGCTCAGTGATTACGATATTATCACCGGAGAAATTGCAAGCCGTTCGAGCGGCTGTCATGTTCGCGCTCAATCTGTAGCGGTGGCCGCGGGGTATAATCCCTCTGTGAATTCGCCTCCTTCGTCAGGTACTCGCCCTACTTGACCTTGATTCGAATGTTCTTCTGATGACTGGAGCCGCCGCTTGAGGTGGCTTATACGACGTGATCCGGACCCTAACCCATAACTCCTCCTCTGCACCGACCGGTTTCATGGTATTATAATAACGTTTAAACCTGAACAGGCCAGCGAAGGAATAAGGATGAGTCTTACCGCGACAAACTACCAGCACATCACGCTCAGGGACGACGGGATGGCCGTCATCGCCGGTTCCACCATGAAGGTCGCTGAACTCGTTGCCGAAGTGCAGGCCTATGGCTGGAGCCCTGAAGAGCTTCACTTTCAGCATCCTCATCTCTCCCTGGGACAGATCCATTCTGCCTTGGCCTACTACTCGGATCACAAGGACACCCTGGATCGCGAACTCGCTCAGGCGCTCCGGGAAGCGGATGAGCACCGCGCTGCCGCCGGCCCATCGGCATTCTCTCACATCCGGTCCTAAGATCGTCCGTACTGCCCTTTTCTCTCTACACCGACGTTCACATTCCGCGTGCGATTGTTATCGGCCTCCGACTCCGCGGCGTCGATGTGCTTACCGCCCAAGACGATCACGCCTCCAGTTTGACCGATTCGGTCTTGCTGGATCGCGCCACCAGCCTGGGACGCGTGCTTTTCTCCTTTGACACCGATCTGCTCCAAGAAGCCGCACGACGCCAACGTGAACAGATCCCGTTTGCCGGTTTGGTGTACGCCCACCTCGCCCGTATCTCAATCGGCGACTGCATCAACCATCTGGAATTGATCGCTACGGTTGGAGGGTCGGCCGACATGGTGAATCGGGTCGAGTTCTTGCCCTTGTAGAAGGATTACAAAATGAACGACCCCGCAGCAAGCCGCGGGGTGGCGTCTGCTGTTCTAACCCGTCATTCCGTGCTTGACATGGAATCCAGTCGGCCCCCTCTGGATACCGGCGTCCGCCGGTATGATGAACTCGCGGCAAGTCGCAGGGAATGAATATCCCTGAAGGGACACGGGTCGTGTATGCCAATACCTCGTATCTTTATGCCGCGTTGGACCGCCGTGACCGAGATCATAACCGTACGCCGGCTTTAGCCCGCCAAGTTCAGGAACAGGGCGTCGGGATCGTGACGACTCCCCAATGCCATCCATACCTCAACCTCGCCACAATTGTCAGCTTCGACACATTGAGTGAGACTCCAGCTATGCGAGTGATAAGAAATCGGTATTGTGTCCCCCGAATTGCAGAATTGCATCGAGATCAAGGCGTCCAGGGTTCCACGCTTCAAGCCGGGAAAAGCGCTAAAGGATGCGGTGGACCGATAGAGGGGAAAGGACGCCTTGGCGGAGGTTCAGTTATGAGGCGACAACATCAGCTAGGGTTCTTCGTCCAGTCCGAGGAGATCGAGAAACTCCAAATGACGCAGGACCTTGTCGGCCACCTCGTGACGTAGCTGGCGGTCCGTTAAGCGGCCACAGAGGCGGCGGATGCGATGGGCGGCGATCGTCCGGATCTGGTGCGGCAGGAGAATCGAATCCAGCGGGTTTCCAGCCGCTCCCGCCGGAAGGAACACCTCAAACGGGTGCGGTCGGCGATCCGGCTTGACCGAGGTGGCAGGCACAACGGTCAACAGACCAGAGGCCTGGTTGAACGCCTCATTGCTGATCACCAGCACCGGTCGGAGGAAGCCCTGCTCGTGACCGTGTGGGTGCCCCAAGTCCGCCTCCAGCAACGCCCATCGTCGCCGCATCGCGGTTACACGATCTGTGCGGCGGTGTCGGCATCCGCTTGGGCGAAGTCATCGGCGAGGGCATCCTGCTCGGCTCGATAGGCAGGATCGCCAAAGGCGGCCTGATACTGTCTGAGAGCCTCGGCCTCGCGTTGCTGCTGCTGCTGGCGCCGACGAGCCTGTTCCACAAGCTGTTCGATGAGGGCAGCCTTGCTTGGAGCCAGGCCGTCTTTGACTAGTTCATCGATGCTCTCCACGGTCGGCTGGTGCAAGCGAAAGGTGATGCGTTTCGCGGCAATCGGCATCTCCATGTCCTCCTGTTGCCAATATAGCACGCGATAACGGCGTGTCAAGCGTGAACGTCATCAGGCAACACATTTACGCAGGAAATGAAGACCTTTGACGCCATTGGGGTAGCCACTTGGCTGGACTGCGCGCGAGATGTAGTCGTGACCAGGATGGAGAACTATCGCCGGACCTGGTGGATCGAGCCCTGTTGCTGGACGCCCGTTCAGACTGCCCGTGGCCCGGATCGGCCCAACCGACGTGAATGCGGAGCAGGTGCGCCAGGGAATGGCGTGGGTCTACCGCCGATATGTTCGCGACAAGAGCCTGTTCACGATAGAGCAGGAGGCGAGAGAGGCCAGGCGCGGCCTGTGGGTCGATCCTCACCCGGTGCCGCCATGGGAGTACCGGCATGGCGGCCGCGAGATATTCAAGGATGTTGCTGCGCCGACTAGGTCAGCGCGGGAGGCTCAGGGCGTCAGTCCGACCTAGTAGTGCGGCGCGAAGCGTTATTGTAGCGAGATGACAAGCTGCGCTGAGGCGAGGTATTGTCTGATCTCCATGTTGCGCGGCGAGGTGACGCCCCGGGCGCGGACGCGGCGCCCCCCTAAAATTTACCCGTATCCGCGATCATCTGATCCCGTATCTGCTGCATCGCATGCGTAAAGGCCTTGTTCAGCGCCGTCCCTACACCGAACGTCGACTGATTGTATATCGTGTTCCAGTCCGAGAACTGTGCACGGCCGCTGTATGTGCCAAGCAGCGTGCCATCGGATCGACGAATCGAGACGTCCAGGTCGACCCCGCCCTCGCTCGACTGCATAGGGACACCAAGGAACCAGATCGGGTTGATGGGGAGCGTAATCCACCCCGCGGCGTTGAGCCCAGCTCGCCCGTAGAACCGTGTGATCTGACCGGTCATGACGGCATCGGGACGGTCGACGTGTCTGCCGACTTCGGCAAACACGCCATTCGCCAGGAAGTCGGCGATGATGGCGTTGGTAACCTCCGTTCCCAGGTCGCCGGTCATGGAGTCCGGTTCGGTGGCCGAACTTCCCCCGGCACGTTTGGTCTTGTCCTCTGCGGGCGAACGGTCAACGAATGTCTCTACTTGGACCTTGGCGGGGATCTTCACCGGGCTGGGGCCAAGGGAAAGCGTCGGCTTGTAAGAGATCGCGGTGCAGGCGCCGAGGCAGAGCGCTGATACAAGGGTGAACGCGAAGACACGGCGTCTCGTCATCACGGCTTCCTCCTTCAGTCACGTCTCAACACTCACGTGTCTCAGTCTCATGGCTAGAGCCTAAAACGATCAGTCACGAGCAGACTTGACTTCCCTCCCCTGTCAAGAAAAAAGACTGCCAAGCAAGCTTCGAGCTCATGAGTCGTGCTGTTCTCCTAAGCTGTTGGCGGCGAGTCCTTCGACTCGGCTTCCTTCGACACGCTCAGGACAGGCCTGTCGAACCTCAACGGGGATTTACATGTCGAGGCATGTTAGATGGGCGGCCAGAGAAAGTCAATACGCCTAATGGCGTATGTTCCATTCCAGGGGCACTGCGTTGTACCGTCCTACAGTCCTGTACACCACCCGACACTGTGCAGGCGACCAGGACGAGTGGGAAGCAGAGAAGGGAAGAAATGATGCGGGGACGCTTCCGATGAAACAGCTCGATCGGTGTGCCGGCTTTACTCCTCAACGAATTCCCGCGGCATCATCGTATGCTGCTCCCCTTACCGGGCGTACATAAGGTCACAGAGCTTACCGCGAGTCAGAATATCAAGGCAGGGCCAGAGGACAGGAAGCGAAGACTGTCAAATGAGGAATGTTAGAGTAGGATTGCCACGAACGACAGCGCGGACCCTTCCAGCGCCGTATCCACAAAGACCCCGAAGAACGCCTTCCACACGATATTGCCGGTCTTGACGCATGCGGCATGCAGATAGTCATCGTGGGTGATCGCCTTCCCGGGATCAAAATACCCGCCATGGGTGAGAGCCGCAATGATTTCTCGAGACCGGATTATTTTGAGGTCATAGTGAATCACGATACTCCCGGTCACAACCTTGACCGTCACGCTCTCTATTCCGCGAAGCACCGCCAACAGCCCGTAGACTTCCTGGGCAAGATGGGGATTGCGCTGGATCACGGGCGTCCTTACCCTGAGCCTTCCCGGTATATCGTGGATATAGTGGCTCACGTCACACCTCCTCGCTCACTGTGTTTGAAAACCCCGACAGTTCGGATAACCTGAACACCTGAATCTGATCATGTTGCCTTGCCTTTTATAGATGTGCATCGGTCCGCCGCACTTGCTGCAGAAAGGCCGCTTGGCGGGTATGGCGTTTCGATTGCCAAGCGTGAACTGCCTGCCGCACATCACACACCGGAACCGCTGTTTTTGAGTCCACGCCCGTCCATACCGATATACGACGTCTGAGCCGCACGACGGGCACGCCATCTCACGCTGCTTTTGCTCGATTTCTACCGGTTCCGGACAGGCTATCCTCATGGCCTAAGTACACCAGACTACAATTACACGAACATTACCGTGTTGTTACATTGGTGTAAAATTCTTTCCATTTTGGCCGTTGATGCCTCAGGGCATGCCGCAACGTACTGGATAGACGACTTGTCGCAAGATGAATCTGCCGGATTACTGAGGAAGCCTCCCTCGATACGCGTAAAAGAAAGGCTCCTTCCCTCGTGGATGAGTAGAGGTCGAATGCACCATCACGATGCGTTGACGCCAAGGGCTTTCGCGCCGTCTTTTTTACCCATGAACTGTCGCAGACTAGGGACAATAAGGGCTCATGCTATCTACCAGTGCGTTGTCGCCGGACAGGCTGAGGTTGATGAAGACGATGCCGAGCCAACGGGCTCAGAACCCTGGATCAAGCAGAAATGGCATTCGGTGTCCCACAGGAACGATTAGAACTGTCGCGGCGAAGAGCGTCGGCTTTTGTTCCGGGCGTGCGCTGCCACATGAACCTCAGCAGAAGCCCCGATTTTATCAGGCTAGCGTAGTCTGTGTGACAGTAGCATTAAGGCGAAGGAAACAATGCGTAAACACCGAGTGGAACCGGGTGAGTTCTGCGAAGCTTACCTGGAACGAATATTAAGAGCAGTTTCCCGGCGGGAGCTCCTTATACCCATTTCATTCACAATATAAAGAACTTCACGGTCTCTTGAGATCCTTGCCGGATATTTTCAACAGCAATGCCGGATGAAGGATTCCTGTTAAGGCGGAGGGAGGGAGTAAATCGCCGACGACACCGAGCAGCAGGTCCGCAAAGGATTGACGTCCGCGGAGGAACCGCACGACGAGATTAGCAGTCAGAGGATGACGGATGACGGTCTGCAGTGTCACGCCCAGGCGCTTCCGGCTCTTGAAGGCAGCGCGCTGCTGCCGATCGAACCGCATCAGGCGCGATTCTGCGAGGTAACCATCACCCTCAGTGAGGGCTGAGGTGATCTCGCGCGCCGCGAGCTGGGAGCCGCTGAGCGCGTGCCCTACCCCTTCGCCGGTAAACGGATCGTAAAAACCCGCCGCATCCCCAATGAGCAGCGCGCCGGCCTTGGCGCTGCGGCCCGTATGGAACGCAAGAGGCCCAAGACAACGGATGGGTCCCGACCGTTGCGTGTCACCGAGGGTCCTGACGGCCAAGGGAAACTCCTGAAGCATCACATCAAACAGCTCCTCAACGTGTCCCTTCCACCCACGCACGACCCCATGATCTGCTACGATGCAGGCATTCACCAGCCGTTTACCGATCGGATTCAGAATACAATACGATCGAACGCCGACCGAGATCAGCCCGTAATCAATAAGTTTAGCAGCCCCCTCATAGTGCGCGACGAGGGCTGTCCGATGCAGAGTGGGATGAGGCCGGTGCAGTCCGAGCCGCCTGGCCACCACCGAGTCTCGTCCATCTGCGCCCACGACGATCCGCCCTCGATACGTCTCCCGACCTTTCGATCCGATTCCCGCCACACCGCGCACCTGCCCGTTTTCCCAGATCAGATCAGTCACGCGAAATCCTTCGACGCACCGTACGCCGGAGCGTTGAGCCCATTTCAGCAACACGCTGTCAAGAGTGGCCCTGGAGATGGAAAGCGCAAAGGGGGAGGCCTGACCCTCGACGATAGCGGGAAACTTGGCCCGAAAGGTCGTGCCGTCTGGAGAGGCAACCGTCATGCCCCAGAGCCGTTGCGCCCCGGCCTCGCACACGAGAGTGAGCAGGCCAAGTTGATCGAGGAGTCTGACGGTCCCCGGGCTGAGATAGTCGCCGCAGGTCTTCTGACGAGGAAACGCGGCCTTATCAAGCAGGAGCGTGTCAACATCATGCCGGGCCAGGAGGCCGGCCAGGACTGAGCCGGCCGGGCCGGCGCCCACTATAATCACCAAAGGCTGCGCCATGAGGAGATCCTCATCCAGGAACCGCCACCCCCGTGAACCGTCCCACTACCTCATCCATCGAGGCGCGTTTACGCCTTACTAAAGATAGCATACGCACAAATCTCCGAGTGAAGCCGACCTCAAAAAAGATCCATAAAATATTTACGTCGGTGTCATCGATCCTTCATACGGTCGTAACAAACGGCGGTTAGGATGCCAGTCAAAAAGGAGGATGAGATGCTGATTACGTTGAAGGTGGATGCGGGTTCTTACGGTCGGCTGGTCGTCAAGGGCGAGGTGAAGAAGGGGTACCTGTTGGGCTTCTCTCCATATTTCGATGATCAATTTGTGTTGAGCCCTATCGATGGAACCATCGAACGGATCTCGTACGATACGGAAAGGCTCACGCTCCTTGTCAGTATTCGCCAAAGGAGCAGTCAGCGACTGGCGGCTTAACGATAACAAGGAGGAACGGAGTATGCGATACCAAATCAAGGAGTTCAAAGGAGGTCTGATCATTAAGCTTGATGGGGTGGCAGAGGATAACGAGGCGACCAGAGCACGCCAAGTCTTCTTGCCGCTACTCCAGCGCCCTGGCGTGAAGGTCGTCCTCAACCTTGCCAGGCTGTGCGAACTCGGCATTTCGGAGCTGGAAATTCTAGGGCTGATCCGCCAGGAGGTGAGGGCGCAGGGCGGCACCCTCCGGCTCTGCGCCCTTCACGACGACCTTCGGGCGCAGTTGGACTGGAATCCCTTCCTGCAGATTTACGCCCTGCATCATGACCTGGAAAGCAGCCTTTCGGAGATACCCGACCTGCCCATGAAGCGGTCGGCCTGAATCGAGCGACAGGAGCTGAGGCCATGTGCAAGTATTTGCGACGCCCTGCACCAGGAGGACAGGCGCCACATGTCAACATCGACACTCAGTCGGCATTACCACTCACGGTCTTAACCCGCAACGACGAAGTCCGCGTTCACCATCTCTATCACACAAGGAGACAAAGTATGGGACGATTCCTACGCAAGATCTTTGCTGTCGCGACAACGCTTACGATTGTGCTGGCGTTCGGTCCGCTCGCTCCAGCGGCTGTGGCGGCCCAAACAAAGGAGGATAAGGCGGTCCTGGACGAGTTGCTGGACATCTTGAAGGACAAGGGTCACATTACCGAAGACAAGTATCAAGAGCTCAAGACGCGAGCCAAGAAGGAAGGGGCCGAGAGGTTGCTGGCCGGGTTAAAGGACTGGACTCCCTATCTCAAGTCCGCAGACGGCCAGCACAAGGTCGAATTGCACGGGCGACTCAATTTCGACGTACGCTCCTATGAGGGGGATGCCAAGAAACTGGACAGCAACCGCAGCAACGTCTCCCCCACCCGCAGCGATCTCGTGACGAATCTCCTGGTCCGCAGAGCTCGCATCGGGATCGATGCAACCTTCTTCAAGTACTTGGACTTTAAAGTCGAGGGAGATTTCAGCGAGGGCAGCTCATTCAGCCTGACTGATGGCTACGGCGAATTGAACTACTGGCCGGAATTCAGAGTCAGAGGCGGCCAGTTCAAGGTTCCTTTCAGTTTTGAGGAGCTGACCTCTTCCCGGTTCATCGACTTCGTGGAACGGTCGGTCGTCAACAACCTGGTCCCGGCCCGCGATGTCGGCGCTATGGTCCACGGATCTCTTCTTGGAGGTTCGCTCGACTATTCGGCCGGGATCTTCAACGGTACCGGAGCGAACGCTTCCGACAAGAACGACTCCAAAGACTACGCCGGTCGTCTGTTGGTCCGCCCATTCAAGGGGCTCGACGTCCCGCTACTCCAAAAGCTCCATATCGCCGGCCACATGACCTACGGCGACCAGGATAAGGCAGACAGCCTTCGCGGGCGTACCGATGCCCGATTCGAGTTCTTCCCACGCGTCCCAACGCAAGGAGATCGCGTCCGCTACGGCTTCGAGGTGGTCCACGCCTACGGCCCATTTGGGCTATACGGCGAATATGTGAAGACCAGAGAGGAGCGCAATGGGCTCGGAACTGGAGGGACTGATCTTGACGATGTCGAGGGCCGTGGCTGGTACGTCGCCTCGACCTGGCTCCTAACGGGTGAGGAAAAGGTCCACGGGAAGGCGCCCAAAGTTAAAAATAATTTCGATCCCAGAACTGGTCGCTGGGGAGCACTGGAACTCGCAGCCCGATTTGCTCAGCTCGACTTTATTTCCGACGACCCTCTGGCCAGCCCTGGCGAGAACGGCGTCGATGCGCTGACCGTCGGCTTCAACTGGTACCTCAGCCCGAACGTCCGTTTGATGTTCAACTATGTCAACAACTGGTACGACAACAAGAAGATGACCGCTGTCAAGGGCGACGAGACGTCGTGGGAGATCCTCTCGCGGCTGGCCGTCTGGTTCTGAGGAGACTCCGCATCTCCTACAAGTGTGAACTGCCCTTGATAACCCGAGAAAGGCGCATCGCCGCGTCTGACGAGAAGTCCTCCCTCCTCGCAGCGCGGCGATGGGCTGATCCGGGGATGAATCTGTGGAACGTAACATATCTGTAACATGACCGTAACGTGACTGTCACAGTACGTTTCATATAATTTTGCCGTGAAAGGAGACCAATAACCATGATAAGTAAGAGACCACGAGTGGGCAGGTTGGCGTTATCGATACTTCTCGCGCTGATTGTCGGCACGATCTCGCTATGGTCGGCGCCCGGCGTCGCCGAAGTTCTCAAGGTGGACTCGGCGCTGCCGGCATACAAGACAGCAAGCGGCGTGTCCGGAAACCTCTCGAGCATCGGGTCGGACACGATGAACAACCTGATGACCCTCTGGGGTGAGCAGTTTGGCAAGTTCTACCCGAACGTCAAGCTCCAGATCGAGGGGAAAGGCTCATCCACGGCGCCTCCGGCGTTGATTTCCGGGACCGCTCAACTCGGCCCGATGTCCCGTCCGATGAAGGGAACCGAGGTCGACGCCTTCGAAAAGAAGTTCGGGTATAAGCCGACCGGCCTCCGCAGTTCCGTGGACGCGTTGGCCGTATTTGTGAACAAGGATAACCCGATCCAGTGCCTGACGATGGAACAGGTCGATGCGATCTTCTCCAAGTCCAGGCGACACGGCTACAAGGAAGATATTACAACCTGGGGGCAGGTCGGCCTTAAGGGCGACTGGGCAAATCGGCCGATCAGTCTGTTCGGTCGAAACTCGGCCTCGGGGACGTATGGCTTCTTTAAGGAACATGCGTTGAAAAACGGCGACTACAAGAATGAGGTCAAAGAGCAGCCGGGGTCGGCCTCTGTGGTGCAGGGGCTCACCGTCGATCGTTACGCCATCGGCTACAGCGGAATCGGCTATGCGACAGCCGGCGTTCGGGCGGTCCCAATCGCCGAGAAATCCGGAATGCCCTGTACGGAGGCCACTGCCGAGAACGCGTACGCCGGCACATATCCCCTGTCCCGCTTCCTTTATGTCTATATCAACAAGGCGCCGGGGAAGGCCATGGATCCGCTGATGAGGGAGTTCGTCAAGTTCATGTTTACCAGTCAAGGCCAGGAGGTCGTGATCAAAGACGGCTACTTCCCTGTCCCGAACTCTATTGCGAAGGAAGAGCTGAGTAAGCTTCTCTAGTACCGATTTGAACGATCACATGAAGGAGAACACCAACGTCGCGATAACAGGCGGGTCGCATCAGGCGACCCGCCTGTTATCGACGACCGGCGAGCGACTCACGCGGCGCCTCCGGCTCGATCGACTCGCCGGTCGCCTTGTCACTCTGGGCGGAGTGACGATTATCTTCTCGATTCTCGCGATATTTATCGTCATCGCCGCCGAGGTCTACCCTCTCCTGAAAAAGCCGACCGCCACGTTCGTCGGCACTGTTCCTGCCGGAACCGACGCCGCCGTTCTTGCCGTAGGGGTGGACGAGTATCGCGAAATCGCATACCTGATTACCGCCAGCGACATTCAGCTCACTTCGCTAAAAGACGGCGCGGCACCGCCACCGATCGTTCCAAAGGGGCTGAACGAGGCCCGCATCGTGGGAACCTCGGCGTTGGGACGCGGGCTTTTCGCCCTGGGGCTGTCGGACGGACGAGTCATCCCTGCCGAGATGAGGTTCTCCGTCTCGTTTCCCGATGGACAACGTCGGGTAGACGCCGAATTTATTGAGGGAGACCCGATGACGCCCGATCCCGGCAAACGCCCCGTGGCGCGGATCGCGCATGTGGCAGCGCCCAACGGGCCGATCACCGCTGCTGTTGTCGGCCCCACAGATGTGGTGCTCTTGACGGTTACCGCGACAAAAGCCCTGATCGGGCCGTCGACGAGGGAGGAGTCGCGGCGGCGTCTCTCCCTGCCCATCGAAGGGGAGATAACCGGAGTTGCCCTTGACGGTCGCGGCGAGAATCTGTTTATCGGCGTCTCGTCCGGCCAGGTTCTCAGAGTCAGTGCGCTGGATTCGACCGAGCCGAATATCGCCGAGACGGTCGCAGTCGGCAGCCGACCGGGAATCGGCGTCACCACCATGGGGTTTCTCATCGGCGACCGCACCCTGGTTATAGGTGATACTTCGGGCGGCGTCAGCTCCTGGCAGCTTCTCCGGACTGATGGAGGCGAGCAACGCCTCACCAAAATCTACGACTTTCAGCCGCACGCCGGGCCGGTTGTCGCGTTCGCCCCGTCCAGCCGGGATAAGGGGTTCATCACGGTTGATGCCTCCGGCATCCCGTTGCTCCGTTATGGGACGACCGGACAGACCTTGCTGGCCGTCGGCGCCAAGAGAGAAAACGGATTTGCGGGAGCTGCCTTCGCCCCCAAGGCGGACGGCCTCATCACGATAGATGCGACAGGGCGTCTCTCGCACTGGACTCTGGACAATCCCCACCCCGAGAGCACTGTCAAGAGTCTCTTTGGAAAACTCTGGTACGAGGGGTATGCTGCGCCGGAACATGTATGGCAATCCACCGGCGGGACCGACGACTTTGAGGCCAAGTTCAGCCTGACCCCGCTTATCTTCGGAACCGTCAAGGGAACCCTCTACGCTTTATTCTTCGCCATCCCAGTGGCGCTTCTCGGCGCTCTGTACGCATCCCAGTTCATGCATCCCACACTGAAGGGCGTCATGAAACCGGTTGTAGAGATCATGGCTGCGCTCCCGAGTGTCGTTCTCGGTTTCCTGGCCGGCCTCTGGCTCGCACCCATGGTCGAGAAGGTTGTCCCGGGTCTCTTTCTTATGCCGATTATCACCGCGCTCCTGATTCTGATGACGGTCTTTTGCTGGCGATTTGTCCCCATCGGGATCCGCCGGAGAATCAGGGCCGGCACCGAGATCTTCCTGCTGATCCCGGTCGTCATCCTGGGCGGGTGGATATCCTTCCAGCTTGGCGGTGTATTCGAGCGTCTATTGTTGTCCGGCGATTATCGAGGCTGGCTACTCCAGGTCCTTGGGCTCACCTACGATCAGCGCAACTCCCTGGTGGTGGGCATCGCTATGGGCTTTGCCGTCATCCCGATCATCTTTACCATCGCCGAGGATTCCCTCTCCAATGTTCCGCCGCACCTGGTGGCCGGTTCCCTCGCCCTGGGCGCGACCCGTTGGCAAACCGCGCTCAGGGTTGTCCTTCCAACCGCAAGTCCTGGAATCTTTTCGGCGATCATGATCGGCTTCGGCAGGGCCGTCGGCGAAACCATGATCGTGCTGATGGCGACAGGCAATACCCCCGTCATGGACTGGAGCATCTTCAGCGGATTCCGGGCACTCTCGGCAAATATCGCCGTGGAACTCCCCGAAGCCCCGGAAGGAGGTACGCTATTCCGGATCCTGTTTCTGGCTGCCCTCCTGCTGTTCGTCATGACATTCATCTTAAACACGATAGCTGAACTCGTTCGCCTGAAGCTACGGCGGAGATACCGATATTTATGACACGATTCTGGAAGAGCGGCGATCCTTTTATCTGGCTCACCGGGGGCACGCTTGCCGTCAACCTCATCATGGTGGCCGGTCTTGTGATCCTGGTGCTAGTCAACGGGCTGGGCTTCTTCTGGCCGTCGCCGATTGCGCATCTGACACTGACCGACGGCAGGGAGTTGCTGGGTCAGGTGGTCGAACGAGAAAAGATTCCGGAACCCGGGACGCCTCAAGGAACCCAAACTCTGTACCGGATCAAGATCAAGGTTGGAAATCGCGATCTGTACGGCGCCGACTTTGTCTGGGTTGATGAGGCGACGATCGTTCGCCGCGACTTCCCAATCGAGGCTCTCGTGGTAGAGAGACAGGAGTGGGGAAATCTTCATGGCTTCATTAGGGAGGTTCGAGACGGTAATGAGATCGTGGCCAGCGGACCGGTGAATGCCTGGCAGGAGCTTCAGCGTCGGCTTCCGGCCGCGCGCACTACCTCTCAGGAGATCGGGCGGATCGAAAAGAAAGAGATCGGAGGGATCAACCATGCCCAGGAAACGATTCGCCTGAAACTGAAGAAGCTGGCGCTGCAAGGTCGGGGAGAACACTCCGAAGTGAAGCAACTCCAACAGGCATTAGAGGACTGGGAGGCACAATACCAGATACAAACGACGCGTCTGAACGAGTTGCGCCAGACCCTACGACACACGCTGATCGTCTCGGTCGCAGGCGGCCAGGAGGCAGAACTGCCGCTTGCGCAGATCGTCCTGGCCTATCGCCCGAACATGATGGGCCTCTGGGCCAAAATCGGATTCTATCTATCCGGTATCTGGGAGTTCGTGTCGGGCGAACCCCGGGAGTCGAATACTGAGGGCGGGGTCTTCCCCGCCATCTTCGGTACCGTCCTGATGGTGATGATGATGAGCCTCTTCGTCACGCCTTTAGGCGTCCTGGCCGCCTTCTACCTGCGGGAGTACGCCAAACAAGGACCGTTCGTCAGCGCCGTCAGGATCGCCGTCAATAACCTGGCCGGCGTCCCCTCCATCGTCTTCGGGGTGTTCGGTGTCGGCTTCTTCATCTACCTCGTCGGGGGCGGGATCGACCGCCTCTTCTACCCCGAAGCGCTCCCCACCCCGACCTTTGGAACAGGCGGCATTCTGTGGGCGTCTCTCACGTTGGCGCTCCTGACGGTGCCGGTCGTAATCGTGGCAACCGAAGAGGGCTTGGCGGCAATCCCGGTCGGCCTGCGCGAAGCGTCGCTGGCGCTGGGCGCCACGAAGTTTGAGACGATGTGGCGCGTCGTGCTTCCCTCCGTCATGCCGTCGATTTTGACCGGGCTGATTTTGGCAATGGCGCGCGCCGCCGGCGAGGTTGCCCCGCTCATGATCACCGGCGTCGTCAAGCTTGCCCCCACGCTTCCGATCGACGGCTACTGGCCGTATCTGCATCTTGAGCGGAAGTTCATGCATCTCGGGTTCCATATTTATGATGTCGGGTTTCAATCGCCCAACGTTGACGCCGCCAGGCCGATGGTGTATGCCACCGCACTATTGCTGCTTCTGGTCGTCATTATTCTGAATTTAACGGCTATCCTGCTCAGGAACCGGCTGCGGCGGCAATACGCTCTGTCGGCGTTTTAAGGATGAATGTAAGATGGCAGTTGACACAGAGATCGCTGTTGCGGGCCAACAGATCGCAGTCCAGACAACAGACGCGGCACAGCGAAACACCGGCGGAGCATTCTCAAGGGATCGCGGAATCCGCGGCGAGGAAGATGAATCGAGAGCGACAATGGACCCGATGATCGAGATTCGGAAATTGAGTCTCAAATACGGCACGAAGCCTGCCATCGAGGATATCAGCCTCGATATCCCGAAACACCAAGTGACCGCCTTCATCGGGCCATCCGGGTGCGGCAAGACCACCCTCCTTCGTTGTCTGAACCGTCTGACCGATCTGATCGACGGCGTCACGATCAGCGGGACCATCCGGATCGGCGGAATGGATATCCACGATCCACACCTGGAGATCACCGAACTACGAAAGCGCGTCGGCATGGTCTTCCAGAAATCCAATCCTTTCCCGAAGTCGATCTACGAGAATGTCGCCTATGGGCCCAGGATCCTGGGCGTCAATGGCCGATCGAAGTTGGATGAGATCGTGGAGAGGGGCCTTCGGGATGCCGCTCTCTGGGATGAAGTCCACGACCGCCTACACCTGAGCGCCCTGAGCCTGTCTGGCGGACAGCAACAACGTCTGTGCATCGCCAGAGCGATCGCGGTCGAGCCAGAGGTCCTGCTAATGGACGAGCCCTGCTCGGCATTAGATCCGATCGCCACGGCCAAGATCGAAGAACTGATCGCCAACCTCAAGCACAACTATACGATCGTGATCGTGACCCATAACATGCAGCAGGCGGCCAGAGTCTCCGATTACACGGCTTTCCTTTACCTTGGCCAATTAGTAGAGTACGATCTGACCAGGCAACTGTTTGTGAAGCCTTCCAAGAAACAGACCGAGGATTACATCACGGGCCGATTCGGCTAGGCGGAGCCATGAGACCGATGCAACGACATTTCGACGAGCAGTTGCAGGAGCTGAAGGAACGCCTGCTGGCCATGGGCGGTCTTGCCGAGACGATGATCGCCAAGAGCGTCAAGGCGCTGGTGGAACGGAGCGAGGCATTGGTCCAGGAGGTCTTTGCCCACGAGGAGGAGATGGACCGGCACTGCATCGACACCGACGACCGCTGCTTTACTCTCCTCGCCTTGCACCAGCCGATGGCCGGCGACCTTCGCTTCATCGCCGTTGCCATTAAGATCAACAGCGACATCGAACGGATCGGCGATCTGGCGGTCAACATCGCCCAGGCGACTATGTCGCTCATTACCGAACCGCAGCTCAAACCGCTTGTCGATATCCCGCGGATGGCCCGACTCTGTCAGGAGATGGTGAAGAAAAGCCTGGATGCGTTTGTGGCGCAAGACCCGGAGTTGGCGAGGATTGTCATCGAGTCGGACGATGCCGTCGATCTTCTGCGGGAGCAGGTCTTCAGAGATCTCCTGAACTGTATGATCGACAACTCCGCGACGGTCCCCAGAGCCATGGACCTGATTCTGGTATCGCGCTGCCTGGAGCGGATTGCCGACCATGCCACCAATATCGCAGAGGACGTCGTCTATATCGTTCGAGGCGAGGATGTCCGGGAGCGCGGCGATAAAGAGATACGGAAAGGGATCAGACGCCAGACAGCGGCCGTGCCATTGATATCGGAAGCTGATCGAAAGGCCGTCCTCGCGGCCCACAGGCTGATGCCGGAAGAGCGCGAGTTCCTGACGCTTATTGAATCCGCCGCTCGCAACCTCCTCGAGGCGGCCGGAGCCCTGCAGACGATGTTCGACAATTACACCAATCCCGAAGCGCAATGGCGGAAGATACGGGACGTCGAACACCAGGGCGACGCCATTACCCACCGCATTATGAAAAAACTGAATCAAACCTTTATCCCGTTCATCGACCGGCAGGAGCTTCGGGCGTTGACATCGACCATCGACGATGTCGTAGACTTCATAGAGGCGGCGGCCTCTAGAATGGTGCTCTATCACATCGCACAACCGACGCCGCAGTCCCGCGAGATGGTCGCCCTCATCACGGCATCAGCCGAACAGATCGTAAAGGCCATCGGGCACCTGCCCACATTCGCCGGGGTAGATGAGATCTGTGTAGAGATCAATCGGCTGGAGAACCTGGCGGACGATCTATACCGGCACGCCATCGCCTCCCTCTTCGAAGGCGATCGGCCGATCCTCGATGTGACCAAGTGGAAAGAGATTTATGAATTGCTGGAAGGCGTAACCGACCGATGCGAGGACGTCGCCAACGTCGTCGAGACGATCGCCCTCAAACATTCGTAAGTCTCGCCACGTCATTTCAGAACCTTGAACCTTGAACGTCTTACACCCCCTCCGTCGCCTCCTGCGAGGCGGCTGCCGTTCTTCTGACCAGCATGCGGGCAGCCAGAATCCCGATCTCATACAGCAGGTACATCGGTAACGCCATTAATGTCTGATTGAAGACATCCGGCGTGGGAGTGAGGATGGCGGCGACCGTAAAGGCGATGAGGATGGCGTATTTTCGATTCCTGGAGAGATACTGGGGCGTCACCAGCCCCATCTTGGCCGCGATCCCGATTGCAAGCGGCAGCTCGAAGACCAGCCCGAAGGCTAATAAGAACTTCGTGGTAAAATCGATGTAGTTGCCGATAGAGATCATCGGCTTCAGGTTTTCGGTTTTGTAGGTCAAGAGGAAGTTCAGCGAAAACGGCAGGACAAAATAGAAGCAGAACGCCACACCACACACAAAGAAGATGGTCGACAACACAACAAATGGAAGCGCATAGCGCTTCTCGTGAGAGAGGAGACCTGGCGCAATAAACCTCCAGATCTGGTAGAGCACGATCGGCAGCGTCAACAGAAGGCCGGTCACCAGAGCGATCTTCATATGCATCCAGAAGGCCTCGGCGGGCGCCAGGAAGATCAGGTCGATGGGGGGACCGGTGCGCGGGACAGATCGCAGGAAGGGGTAGGTCCGGGCAAAGATGAGATCGGTCGTCAGGGGGCGTTTGAGAAGATGAAGGATGGTCTCCGAATAGTTAAAGGTTATAACAAACCCGACCCCAATAGCCGCCAGACAGACGATGATCCGCTTTCGAAGCTCTTCGAGATGGGAGACAAACGACATCTTCTCATCAGACATTCCGCGTCTCGTGCGTGTCCTTCGCCTTTTCCTCCAGGCCTACCGTCGGAGGCGCCTCATCTTTTTCGCTCGTGTACTGCTGCGGCTGAGTCGTCGCATTCACCTTCTCTTCCTCTACCGACATCTCGCCCGACAGCCCTTCCTTCAGCTCTTCAGAGGCTCGCTTAAACTCCGCGACGCCCCGACCCAGCGACCGAGCGAGCTGAGGTAACTTCTTGGGCCCAAAGACCAAGAGCGCGATGACAAAGATCACAATCAGCTCCTGCATCCCCAGTCCGAACATCCCTATACCTCCTCACTGATACCGCTATCCGATCTACCTCGTCACTGAGGCTACCCTTGACCCGCGCGAAAGTCAAGCCGTCCGTTGGTGAAGCCGTCATTACCCAGAAAGTCCCCTCACTCCAACCCTCTCCCAAAACGGGGCGAGGGGGATCAAAAAAGATCTCCTCTCCCCTCACCTGGGGGAGAGGACGAAGGTGAGGCGGATCGGGCACTGACTTTCATGCTCATGAGCGCGCCACCGGCGCATGCGGTATTGCTTCGAAGGTCTTCCCGCGTCATTGCGAGCACCCGAAGGGTGCGTGGCAATCTCACCGTTCTACCCTTGTGATTCCTTGGACTGGAACGAGAAAAACGGTTGGATTGCTTCGCTGTGCTCGCAATGACCCACTACTCGGGTTGTAGTGCTACACACTGTCATGCTCACTTCCTATTATTTCCTGGATTCCGGCTCGCACCCGCGATGCGGCCCCCGACCAGATCGGGGGCGGAATGACGGCGGATAATATGCCGCGAATTTCAGAAACGGGAGACTAGAAAAAGAGCAGGAGCTTGATTGCGGCAAATGAGCCGGCGGCGATAGCGGCAGAGAGGGGAATGGTGAGGACCCATGCCCACACGATCTGTCTCGCTACCCCCCATCGTACTGCCGAGATACGTTGCGTTGCGCCGACGCCGGAAATTTCCCCGGTGATGGTATGGGTTGTGCTGACCGGAATCCCCGCAATGGCGGTGCCGATGAGCGTTACGGCCCCTGCCGTTTCAGCGCAGAAACCGCCGACCGGTTTGAGCTTTGTCAGCCGCATCCCCATCGTTTTCACGATACGCCATCCGCCGGCCAGGGTCCCGAGGCCGATCGCCGCGTGGGCCGACAGAATGACCCACATGGGGACATAGAACTCACTGCCAGTGTCAGCATGGGCGGGTCGTTATGCGGCGG
This sequence comes from Candidatus Methylomirabilis lanthanidiphila, assembly GCA_902196205.1. Classification (NCBI taxonomy): domain Bacteria; phylum Methylomirabilota (SeqCode); class Methylomirabilia (SeqCode); order Methylomirabilales (SeqCode); family Methylomirabilaceae (SeqCode); genus Methylomirabilis (SeqCode); species Candidatus Methylomirabilis lanthanidiphila. Next base: position 36,109 of record CABIKM010000048.1, read on the forward strand.
GATAGCGCGGTATATTCTCGATGAGTAGGATCACGGGGATCAAGTGCTCTTCAGAGCCACTGATTCAACGATATTGGCCACATCTTCGCATGCGTCAGTGGTCATCTCCATCGTCTCGTAAATCTCCTTCCACTTGATCACATCCATCGGGTCGTGCCCCTTATCAAACAGGTCGGCAATCGCCTCTCGACTGATCTCGTCGGCCATATTCTCCAGCCGATTGATCTCGATGCAGTGTTCCATCACATCGTCCATCCGCTCGAGGTTCGACACCGCCTTGACAATCTCCTCCGCGGACTTCAGGATGACCATGGCAAGCTTTCCAGCCTCTTCTGTTGGCTGCTTAATTTTATAGAGCGTCATGCGGACCGCGGACGCCTCAATCAGATCCATCACGTCATCCAACGCCACAGCCAGGCTATGAATATCTTCGCGGTCGATGGGCGTAATGAAGGTCCGATTCAACTTTCGGATGATCTGGTGGGTAATCTTGTCCCCCACATGCTCGAGCTCTTCGAGTCGCTTCCATCGCTCCTGAAAGTTGACGTTACCTTCCTCCGTCATCTGAACGAGGACCCTTGCGCCTTCCAGGATGTTACTCGCCGCCTTCTCGAAGAACTCAAAGAACTTCTCTTCCCGAGGGATCAATCTGAACATGCCGGATGACTCTCGACGATACGGTACGCTATCGGGATCCTGGTCGATCGGTGATCATCCCGACAGTCTCGATCCCCGAGGACTTGATGGCATCCATCACATCGATCACGAAGCCGTACGGGACTCTGGCATCGCCACGCAAGTAGAGAACCCGCTCCTTCCCAGGACCGGCTATGGATTTGAGGCGGGTTTCAAGATTCTGCCGCGCCACCTCTTCATTATCGACGAAAATGCGGCTGTCTTTCGTTACCGTGAGGGTGATGCGCTGCTCCTCTTTGACTTGCGATGCCTGCGCGGTCGGAAGTTGGACATCCGTCCCCCGCTGGAGCATCGGAGTCGTCACCATAAAGATAATCAGCAAGACGAGCGTCACGTCCACCAAAGGGGTCACGTTGATCTCTGAAAGCATTCGTCGATCTTTTCCACCGTTCGACTGCATACCCATCCTCTTTAATCCTCGTGATGGTCGGCCTGATCCAGCAACCGGTCCACCATTTCCGAGGCTGCACTGTCCATGGCTGCCGTAAACAGCTTTACCCTGCCAACGAAATAGTTGTATGCGATGACCGCCGGAATCGCCACGAACAGGCCTGCGGCCGTAGCCACGAGCGCCTCGGCGACCCCGGCCGATACCGTGCCGATCCCGCCGGATCCCGTCTTGGCGATCGCCTCGAAGGCCCGAATGATCCCCAGAACCGTCCCGAAGAGACCGACAAACGGGCTCACATTACCGAGGGTCGCCAGCGAGCCCAGATACCGTTCCAGACGGGAGATCTCCGCGGAGGTGGCCCGCTGCATCGCCCCTTTGCACGATTCCAGCCGACGCGCAAATTGCTTACCGGCGATAGCCGGATCGTCGCGATCAATGACGGCCAGGAGACCGGCCGTCAGGACCTTGGCAATCGGGCTGCCGTCGTTCTGCTGACACAGCCGGAGCGCCTCAACCATCTTGCCATCCGCCACATACTGCAACCCCTTCTCCGCCACCTGTCCTGTAGCTTGCTGAGCCTTGTAAAAGGTATAGAGCCGCTCGCCGATCACGGCGAGCGAAAAGATGGAAAATATGGCAAGGACCACCATCGTGATCCCGCCTTGGGCCATAACCTGAAAGATCCCCTGTCCCATCATGTCTGATTATCCTTCGAAAGCCGCCATGTACCGGGTTTCTCCCAATCGCCTCGTTCCCCGCCATACCCTCCGGCAGATCTACTCTTGTTTAACTGTATAGCACGGAACAGCAGTGAACGAAAGCGGATTACGAATCCCGTAAGGGGCAACGCCCATGGCAACCCAATCGTTATCCTGTGCCTCGCCACCGATTCGGCAAGTCGGTGTAGACCCCGATCTGGTCCAGTACCCGTCCGACGATCTGGTCCACCAACCCCTCGACCGTTGTCGCCCCCTGATAGAACGGCGGCACCGGCGGAACGATGCTGACGCCCGACCTTGCCAATATCAACATCTGTTCGAGATGGATGGCGGTCAAGGGGCTCTCTCTCACCACAAGCGCAAGTCGTTTCCCCTCCTTCAGGACAACATCAGCCGCTCTGACAATCAAGGTTTCAGCATAGCCGGTGGCGATGGCCGCCAAGCTTTTCATCGAGCAGGGCGATACAATCATTGCGCGTACATTGGGCGAAACATAGGAACCGCTCGAGATGGAGGCGCCGAGGTCCCGATCGTCGTAAAAAAAGGCAGCCAAGCGCTTGAGATCCTCCACCGTACGTCCGCTTTCTTCCCGGAGTGTCGTCTTCGCCCCTTCGGATACGATCAGATGGACAGGCAGACTCAGCGCCTGGAGCACCTCCAGCATTCGGACGCCGAGAATGACCCCGCTGGCTCCGGTAATCCCGAGGATATACTCCTGTCTCGTTTCAATCTGTTTCATGGTGTAACAATCAGCAATCAGCTAAATGGAGAAAGGGTATGGGGTATAAGGTATGGGGTGTAGGGTAGAGCGTTGCAAGGCCAGCGTTGTCCGCCACACCCTATACCCTAAACCCTATACCCTGTCTTTCCAGCGGGTCGATGCCGAACCGCAGAAGCAGCGCGCGAAGCCTGCCGAGCGGCAGTCCGACCACATTGGTAAAGCTTCCCTTGATCCCCTCAATGAAGGTCTCGGCAGCTCCCTGGATCGCGTACCCCCCAGCCTTATCGAACGGCTCACCGGTCCGGACATAGGCATCGATCTCGGCATCCGTCAAGGCTCGCATTCGCACCTCGGTTACCTCGTGTCCGACCTCAGTTCTGGCATCGCCGGTCTGCACGATAGCAAGCCCCGTTATGACCTGATGGCTTCGACCGCTCAACCGTTGCAGAAACCGGCGAGCTTCATCGCGATCTTTCGGTTTACCCAGCAGGCAACCGTCACATTCGACAATAGTATCCGCGCCTAGGATCAACCCCTCCTCCACGCGAGCCGCCACCTCGGTTGCCTTCCGAAGAGCCAGGGCCTCCGCGCAGCCGACCGTCGTCCCATCGAACAGTCCCTCTTCATCGACCAGGCTTGGGATTATTCGGTGTTCAACCCACAGCGCCCGCAGAAGCGCCTCCCGTCTGGGAGAAGCAGAAGCCAGTATAATCATAACTTCCGATAGAGTAAGAGCGCCAGACCGATGCCAAGTAGACTTGAGAGGTTAATCTTCACGTTAAAACCGAAGGAGATGCTCAATACCTTCAGATCGAGCGTCGCGGGCGGGGAGAGGCCGGGAGTGATCCCTTTGCTGAAGATCTTTTCTACTATTCCGCCTGGCGCCATAACAGCAATAACCTCTCCCATCACAGTGCCGATCAATGCCCCCAATATGAGGATCACCAACAACACGATGGCGCTGTCATCTCGTTTGGCCAACCAACCCTCCCTTCCGCCATTCTTGCGGCATCAGATCTTCTATTTCGCCGGCAATACCTCATACGCCGGCAGCGCGCCCATGGGCATGAAAGTCGATACCTCGCACTCCCCTCACCTGCATCCTCTCCCCCAGGTGAGGGGAGAGAAAATCTTTTTTAATCCTCCCCTCGCCCCTTTGGGGAGAGGGTTGGGGTGAGGGAACTTCGAACCAATCAACTTACCTCGGATTCGGCGCTATGGCGCAAAGTACTCGGCGATCGCCGATGCGAAGGTCGGGATGGTGTACTGCTGTGGCATGATATCGACCGTAAGGCCGACGCGTTCGGCGGTCTCTTTCGTGATGGGGCCGATACAGGCGACACGCACCCCTTCGCAGATCGCCTTGAGATCCTCCTGCGCCAGCGCCTCTACAAAGTTGGTGACAGTGGAGGAACTGGTAAACGTCACCAGGTCGATCTTCCGATCCTGCAGGAGCGGCTTCAGAATATCGCCGGCTGTTGGTGATTTCACCGTCCTGTAGACGGGCACGACGTCGACTGTCGCCCCCCGCTGCTCGAGCTCCACCGGCAGAAGATCCCGCGCGACTTCAGCCCGGGGCAGCAGGATCTTCGCGCCTTGCACATCATACGGCTTCAGCGCCTCGATGACCCCTTCGGCGCGGAACTCGGCCGGAACAACATCTGGGATAATGTTATATCTCTCGAGGCTGCCGGCCGTGGCAGATCCGATGGCGCAGACTCGGGCAGCTCCCAGACGTCTGGCATCCAGACGAAGCGCTTGCAGTCGTCGGAAAAATTCTTCGACGCCGTTCGTGCTGGTAAAGATTATCCACTTGTATGTCTCAAGCCGCTCGATAGCCTGATCCACGGGCTTCCAGCTTGTGGGCGGCGCGATTTCGATGAGCGGGATCTCCACGACCTCTGCGCCTTGTCCCTCCAGCAGTTCGGCAAAACGCCCCGCCTGCTCGCGGGTCCTGGTTACCAGGATCCGCTTCCCGAAGAGCGGCCGCCGCTCGAACCAGTTCAGCCGCTCCCGCAATCTCACGACATCGCCGACGACCAGGACCGCCGGCGGCCCTATCCCGCGCATCTGGGCGAGCCCCACGATAGTGTCGAGCGTACCGACGACGGTCTCTTGCTCAGGCTTCGTGCCCCAGTGCATGACAGCGGCAGGCGTATCTTTGGCTCGACCGTGTCCAAGCAGCTTGTCGACGATAGACTGGAGATTGCCGCACCCCATCAGGAATACCAACGTCCCGATACCGGTCGCCACCTTCTCCCAGGCAATCAGCGACGTCTGCTTCGAGGGATCCTCGTGTCCGGTCAGAATAGCGACCGTCGAGGCATAATCGCGATGGGTAAGGGGGATGCCTGCATACGCCGGCACGGCAATCGCTGAGGTGATTCCCGGAACGACCTCGAAGGGAATGCCCGCCCGGAACAGTTCCTCCCCTTCTTCGCCGCCTCGCCCGAAAATGAACGGGTCGCCCCCTTTCAGCCGCGCCACCACCTTTCCGGCCAGCGCCTTCTCAATCAGCAGGCGGTCGATTTCCGCCTGTATGGCCGCGTCGGCGTTGCCGCCCTTTTTGCCGACATAAATCAGCTCGGCGTCGGGCTTCGCATAGGACAGCAGGCGCGGGTTGGCGAGATAGTCGTACACAACGACATCGGCCTCGCGCAGACACGCGACACCACGCAGCGTAAAGAGGCCGGGGTCTCCCGGCCCGGCGCCAATCAGATAGACCTTCCCCGTCACTTGCCCTTCTCCAAAAGCTGGGCATTCACCTCGCGAAGGATCTCATCGGCGCCGCCGGCGAGCAACATCTCCGCCAATGCCTGCCCCGCCTGCTCAGGCGCCTCAGCCTTTCCCGAAACGGCTTCTCTGAGCAGCCGCTTGCCGTCCAGACTCGCTACCATTCCTGTCAACGCGAGCGCCTCTCCGTCAATCTCGCCGAAGGCGGCGATCGGAGTGACGCAGCTCCCTCCCAGATATCGCAGGAACGCCCGTTCCGCCGTTGTCGCCTGTCGCGTCTCGCGATGATTGAGCGTCTCCACCAACCCGGCCGTTCGCTTATCGCCCTCACGAATTTCGATGACCAGAGCCCCTTGACCAATGGCCGGAAGACACAGATCCGCCGGCAGCCGCTCGGTGATTCGATCCTGCAGACCAAGGCGAATGAGACCGGCAGACGCCAACACGACCGCCTCGAGGTCGAGTTCCTCGAGCTTCCTCAACCGTGTCTGCACATTGCCGCGCAGTGATACGATCTGAAAATCCGGGCGACAATGGAGGAACTGGACTTGTCGGCGAAGGCTGCTGGTTCCAATTTTGGCGTGACGAGGAAGGTCCGCGAACCGGAGACTGTTTCTCGCGATGAGCGCATCGAGCGGGTCTTCGCGGCGCATGACCGCCCCCTCACAAAGACCAGGCGCCAGCTCCGCAGGCAGGTCCTTCAGGCTGTGGACTGCGAGGTCGATCCGGCCGTCGAGCAGGGCCTCCTCGATCTCCTTCACAAAGAGGCCCTTTCCACCCACCTGTGAAAGGGCCACATCGAGGAACTTATCGCCGGAGGTCTTGATAGGAATGGTGACAACCTCCAGACCCGGCCATTGCCGGCGCAGACTATCCGCCACGAGTCCTGCCTGGCAAAGCGCCAGCGGACTTCCCCGCGTCCCCAACTTCACTGTATCGTTACGCATATCTTTGCTCTTACCCTATACCCTAAACCCTATCCCCCATACCCTGTCCCTACTCCTCCTTAATACCGAAGAGTCGGCGTAACACATTAACGTAGAGGTGGCCCTCTTTTTCGGCCGACTGACGTTTCAGTTCTATCGTCGGATCGTGCAGAATCTTATTCACGATCGATCCGGTCATGAGGGAGATAGCATGACGCTCCTCCGGCGTCAAGTCTTGCAGCTTCGCAAATATCCTTTGGAGTTCCTCCTCGCGAATCGATTCGACCTTCTGACGCATGGCGACAATCGTCGGGACGACGTGGAGACTCGCGAGCCACCCGGCAAACTGCGCCACCTCCCGGTCGATCAATGCCTCCGCCAGTTCCGCCTCGCGCTGCCGCTCCAGAAGGTTGGCCTGGACGACCCCCTTGAGGTCATCGAGGTCGTACAGATACACATTCTCTATCTCATTGGCCGCGGGGTCAATATCTCTCGGAACGGCGATATCGATGACGAAGATCGGACGGTTATGACGCTGCGCAATGATCTCCTGGAAGTCGTCCCTGGAGAGGATCTGGTGCGGGGCGCCGGTCGAACTGATGACGATGTCCGCCTGGAGCATCTCCACTTTCACGAAATCGTATTGAACGGCCCGACCGCCCCATCGTTTGGCCAATTCTACCGCCCGGTCGAAATGTCGATTAGCCACGAGAACTGTGCCTACGCCATCAGCCAGCAGATGTTTAGCCGACAGCTCCGACATCTTCCCGGCCCCGATCAGCATGACCGTCCGGCCCGTCAGGTCGCCAAAGATCTTCTTGGCCAGCTCGATGGCGGCGGTGGAAACCGAGACAGCCGAGGTGGCAATCCCGGTCTCGGTGCGAACCCGCTTCGCGACGCGCAACGCCCTGTCCATCAGGGCATTAAGAATCATGCCCGTAGCCTCTCGCTCGAGGGCCACTGCATACGCCGCCTTCACCTGGCCCAGGATCTGCGCCTCACCAACCACCATTGCGTCCAGACTTGAGGCGACACGGAAGAGATGTCGGATCGCCTGGTCGGCCGTCAACAGATACAGACAGTTCTCGAACGTTTCCGGTTGAAGCTTCTGCCGCTCTGACAGAAACTCCACAAGGAACCGACGCGCACCCTCCACGTCGTCTACGACGGCGTACGTCTCCACGCGATTGCAGGTGGAGAGTATCATCCGCTCCAGGATCTGCCCGCATCCGCCCAGCTCGTCCAGGACTTCCGGCAGCTCCGACTCCGGGATGTGGAGCTTTTCCCGAAGCTCGATCGGCGCTGTCTTATGGCTCAGACCAAGGACAATGATTTCCATTTCAACTTTGCGGTTCCAGGTTCATGATTGACAACTCAGAACCGTATCAAAATGCGTGCGTCCCTCTAATGGGGAGATTCGCTAACATGGAAGCAAACATGACATGCGCCAAGCTTGTGCTCAGGTGACACAGCAGCGCGAGCAGGTGAAGGTACGGTCCATCGTCGCCTCGAGAGCGGATCGCCGACGGACTCATCGCCCTCCATCACGGGGCTTTCCGACGCCGCCCCCCTTCCCGGAGACCCTTCACCTCCTCGACGAACTGACTGACGTCCTTAAACTGGCGATAGACCGAGGCGAAACGGACGTACGCCACCTCATCAATCTCGTGCAGCCGCTCCATAATCAGCTCGCCGATCTCCGCAGAAGGCATCTCGCGCTCCGCCCTCTCCGCAAGGCGGCCCTCGATCTCATCCACAATCTTTTCGAGCTGGACGACGCTGACAGGCCGCTTCTGGGTCGCCTTGAGCAATCCCGCCAGAATCTTGTGCCGATCGAACGGCTCCCGGCGTCCGTCCGCCTTAATCACCATGAAATGGATCTCTTCGATCCGCTCATAGGTCGTGAAGCGCTTCAGGCACTGTTGGCATTGGCGGCGGCGGCGGACCACTGCGCCATCCTTGCCCTCGCGGGAATCGACGACCTTTTCTTCGAGATTACCACAGTAGGGACACTTCACACGCGGGTCCCTCGGAGGTTCCTACGTAAGGTGGGGGGAGGAGAGGGCGAGTTGCTCTCGGTACAACGGGAAGGCATCGCAAAGCTCTTTCACCCGGGCCGCGACCCCAGCCAGAGCCGCAGCATTCGATATATCTTTCAGGGCATCGGCAATCAGGTTCGCAATCTCTCTCATTTCGCCTTCGCGCATCCCACGGGTCGTCACAGCCGGCGTCCCGATCCGAATACCTGAAGTCACCGTCGGCTTTTCCCCGTCAAAGGGGATGGCGTTCTTGTTCGCGGTAATCCCGGCCTGATCCAGCGCGATTTCTGCCGCCTTTCCGGTGAGTCCTTTTCCTCGTAGATCGACCAGCATGAGATGGGTATCGGTTCCGCCGGAGACCAGACGGAAGCCGTGGCTCTGCAACGCCTCACCCAGAGCCCTGGCGTTTGCCACAATCTGGCGCTGATAGGACCCGAACTCAGGCGTCAGCGCCTCGGCAAACGCCACCGCCTTGGCCGCGATGATATGCATCAGCGGACCGCCCTGCATCCCGGGAAAGACCTGCTTGTTCAGGAGCGGGGCATACGCCGCCTTGCACATGATCATTCCGCCCCGAGGTCCCCGTAGCGTTTTGTGAGTGGTGGTCGTGACAAACTCGGCATACGGGATGGGGCTTGGGTGCAACCCGGCTACGATCAATCCGGCAATATGCGCGATGTCGGTCATGATCAGCGCGCCGACCTCTTTCGCAATCTCACTGAACGTCGCAAAATCGAGAGTTCTGGGATAGGCGCTCGCGCCGACCACAATCAGCTTGGGGTGATGGGTTTTCGCCAGCGACCGAAGTGCGTCAAAGTCTATCCGCTCCGTCTCCCGATTGACTCCGTACGGGATCACCTTAAAGAAACGGCCGGAGAAGTTGACCGGGCTACCGTGGGACAGATGCCCCCCGTGCGCCAGGTCCAGTCCGAGAATGGTATCCCCGGGCTCAAGGACGGAAAAATACACGGCCATGTTGGCCTGCGTACCGGAATGTGGTTGGACGTTGACGTGATCGGCGCCAAAGAGCCGCTTCGCCCGCTCGATCGCCAGGTTCTCCGCCATGTCAACAAACTCGCACCCGCCGTAGTAGCGTCGGCCGGAGTAGCCCTCGGCATATTTGTTGGTGAGCGTAGACCCGGCCGCCTCCATGACCGCCGCGCTGACAAAATTCTCGGAGGCGATTAGCTCTAACTTACCGGCCTGACGCTCGGTCTCAAGCCGAATGACTTCAGCAATATCCGGATCAACATCAATAAGACGCTTCACGTTCTGACCCCCTCAACACACCATGAATAACGATAACCCCAATTAAAACGGATAGTAATCCCCAAGGCCGTTTCTTGTCAAGGTAAATTGGGTTACAGGGGGCGCTTCGCACGCTGATCTTCGAGGCTGTCTCACGGGGACCCTTTATGACGGCGGATTACACCAGCGACGGGTGGCGCATCTCTTCCGCTTCCCAGGAATCCAGCGGATCGCGCTCATCCCATTTGTAGGGAAGCTGGACGAGCGTCCCCGGAGTGGTTGCCGTTTCGAGCAGATGGAGCGCGTCGAGCAGGATCCTGGACTGCCCCTCCGGGTCAAAGGACTTGCCGGCCTGATGCCCGAGGGGAAAGTTTACGAAGACGGCGCGGGGCGGTTTGACGGCGGAGGTGATATCGAGAGCAGCCGCGAGCATGACGGTCGGGATGCCGGCCTCCTCGATGGCGCGCGCGAACAGTCCCACGGACTGGTGGCACAGTTGTCAGACCGGGACCAGGAAGGCCGCATCAACGTGTAGTTCCTTCAGGCGCTCGATGAGATGCGGCGCCATCTCTTTCTGGAGTCTGGTCCGCGTGAAGATGCGCCCCATGAAGGTAAAGGCCACAGAAGCGAATTCGCCGATGCGCTCTTGAGCCTCCAACTCCCTGAACCGCTGGAGAGGAAAGATCGTATTGAGGTCTTTGACATCTCTGGCATTTTTGGAGTAGTGCGAGACGCGGAGGTCGGCCAGATCGGCCGTCTTGGGGATCTCCCGAAACGTGAGATCGTTCTTGACTGAATTGAACGGCTCCTGGCTCCTGTGATAGATCCCCCCCGAGCTGATCAGGGCGATCCGGCACTCCCGGACCGGCTTCATCATCGGCGTCCAGGGACTCGTCAGGTTGACCGTCCACTGGTAAGGCGGCTCGTTCGCGTAGAGCCGCCGGATCTGTTCAATGTACGCCACTGGAGCCATGCCTCACTCCGTGAAAGGTTGAGCAACGACTTAGGCGTTTAGGCTGAAGGCTGAAGGTTCTACATTATCCCGCAAGGTACGGATCAAATGCCCAGAGTGTTGTGTGATCCCGCATGACTTACTCCTAAAAGCCTTCAGCCTTCAGCCTTCAGTCTATCCACCTGAGTAGTTATCCCGCTGACGGCTAAAGGCTGCATTTCAATCCTTGCTGAGGATCAACTCACCGCGGGATGCATCGACCCTCACGGTGTCGCCTTCGGCGAACTCGTGCTCCAACAGGCGACGGGCTAAGGGATCCAGCAGCACTCGCTGGATCGCTCGCTTCAGCGGCCGCGCCCCAAAGACCGGATCGTACCCTTCTTTGGCCAGGAACTCCTTCGCCGGCTCCGTCACCGCAAGAGTGAGCTTGCGTTCGGTCAGTCGCTGGGCGACCCGCGTAAGCTGGATCTCTACAATCGCCTTAATCTGGGCCAGCGAGAGGGTATGGAAAATCAACAGCTCGTCTACCCGGTTCAGGAACTCCGGTCGAAAGTGGGCTCTCGCGGCCTCCATCACCTGTCGCCGCATCTCCTCGTCATCCCGGCCGCCCAACTCCTGAATGACCTGACTGCCCAGGTTGCTGGTCATGATGATGATCGTATTTTTGAAGTCTACGGTTCGTCCCTGCCCATCGGTCAGGCGGCCGTCGTCCAGAATCTGCAGCAGGACGTTAAAGACATCGGTATGAGCCTTTTCGATCTCGTCAAGCAGCAGGACCGAATAGGGGCGTCGCCGGACCGCCTCAGTGAGTTGTCCCCCCTCCTCGAACCCGACATAGCCTGGCGGCGCACCGATCAGGCGGGAGACCGTGTGCTTCTCCATGTACTCGCTCATGTCCAGACGGACCATCGCCCGCTCGTCGTCGAACAGAAACTCGGCCAGCGCCCGCGCCAGCTCGGTCTTGCCCACGCCAGTCGGCCCCAGGAAGATGAAGGAACCGATCGGCCGATTCGGGTCCTGAAGGCCAGAGCGGGCGCGACGGATCGCGTCGCTCACCGCGCTGATTGCCTCATACTGCCCCACGACTCGCTCCCTGAGCTTCTCCTCCATGGTCAGAAGCTTTTGGGTCTCCCCTTCCAGCATCCTGGAGACCGGAATCCCGGTCCACTTGGAGACGACTTGGGCGATGTCTTCCTCGTCCACCTCCTCCTTAAGCATGGCGCTGTCCTGCTGGACCTGCTCAAGACCCCGCTTTTCGCTGTCCAATTCCTTTTGCAGCGACGTGACCAGGCCATAGCGGAGTTCGGCGACCTTCCCCAGATCACCCTGCCGCTCGGCCATCTGCTCCTGCACCTTCGCCGCCTCGATCCGCTCCTTGAGACTCCTGATCCGCTGGATAAAGCCCTTCTCCTGCTCCCAGCGAGCCTTGAGGCGTTCCTCTTTGATCCGAATCTCCGCAAGTTCATCCGCCAGACGCGCGAGCCGTTCCTGCGACTCCGGGTCGGTCTCTTTCTTCAGGGCATGGTACTCGACCTCGATCTGCCGTGCCCGCCGGCTGAGTTCGTCCAGCTCCGTCGGCATACTGTCGATCTCCATCCGCAGGCGCGACGCCGCCTCATCGATCAGATCGATCGCCTTGTCCGGCAGGAACCGGTCGGTGATGTACCGGTTGCTCAACACGGCGGCCGCCACCAACGCCGAATCCCTGACCCTTACGCCGTGGTGCACCTCGTAGCGCTCCTTCAACCCACGAAGGATCGAGATGGTATCTTCCACCGACGGCTCGCCGACCAGAACCGGTTGGAATCGGCGCTCAAGCGCGGCGTCCTTCTCTACCCGCTTACGGTATTCATCCAGCGTCGTGGCCCCCACGCACCGAAGCTCGCCGCGGGCCAGCGCCGGCTTGAGCATATTCGAGGCGTCTATGGCCCCCTCGGCGGCGCCCGCCCCAACGAGGGTATGGAGCTCGTCGATGAAGAGGACAATCTGTCCCTCCTGCTCGGTGACCTCGCGCAGGACCGCCTTCAGCCGGTCCTCGAACTCACCCCGGTACTTGCTCCCGGCCACAAGGGCGCCGATGTCCAGCGCCAGGACCCGCTTGTTCTTCAACGACTCCGGCACATCCCCGTTGACGATTCGCTGCGCCAGCCCTTCCACGATGGCGGTCTTGCCGACGCCGGGCTCGCCGATCAGAACCGGGTTGTTCTTGGTTCGCCGCGCCAGGACCTGGACCACTCGACGGATCTCATCGTCTCGACCGATCACCGGGTCCAACTTCCCCTTGCGGGCCAGATCGGTCAGATCGCGGGCGTACCGTTCCAACGCCTGATACTTCTGCTCGGGGGCCTGGTCGGTCACGCGCTGGCTGCCGCGTACGTCCTGCAGGACGGCATAGATTCTGTCTTTTGTAATCCCGACCTCGTGCAAGACCTTCCCGACAGCGCCGCCGCCCGCATCGGCAATCGCCAGCAACAGGTGCTCCGTGCTGACATACTCATCCTTCAGACGTTCGGCCTCGGACAGCGCCGCACTCAGCACCTTTTCAAGGCGCGGACTAATATGGACCTGGCCATGCGGCACACCGGTCACTCGGGGCAGTCGCTTAAGCTCCTCCACGAGTCGTGAGGCAACCTGGCGGAGATTGACCCCCATCTTTCTCAGGATCGGCTGAACCACCCCCTCCGGCTGTTCGACCAGCGCCAGCAGCAGGTGTTCGACATCGATCGTCTGGTGATCTCGCTCTTCGGCCAGTTTCTGGGCCTGCTGGATCGCCTCCTGCGCCTTAAAGGTAAATTGATCAAATCGCATAAAGGCCATGGCTCCTCCTTCTACAGGGATCGTCACTCTTCCTAATAATCATAGGCATGCCACATTCGATTGTCAACGCCGCCCGCCTACAGCGCGACTGACCTTCCGGCCGGCAGCCCTGCGTGGTACTATCCCTTGAGGAACTTGATTTACGCAGGAAGAGCAAAAAGTGATGACGCGGTTCGTGTGTCGGTGGTTCCTGCCGAGTTTCTTGATCGTCTTGCTGTCGGGCTGCGGTACACGCGATGACAGAGTAGTGGCCAAGGCGAACGCGCTGGCCCGCACCGGCCAGAGTGCGGAATCCCTACGCCTGCTGACCGAGTACCTGGTTCAATACCCTCTTTCGATCGTACCTCGCCGCGCGAAGATCCTCCTGGCAATCCACGCCGAGCGTTCGGAAGAGGCCCTTGCGGATTACGCAGCGATCACTACATCGCAAGCAAAGGATGACACCGCCCTCCTTCACATGCTCGCGCTCGGCCTGATCCGCGATGCGTGGCAGCGTCATGACGGCTTCCTCCGCGCGCGAGCCGCCGCGGCCTTGACTGAACTGGCCGATCTATCCGCCGAGTGGCTTCTAAAACGAGGTCTGGACCATCCAGACCCGACTGTCCGGGCCCTTGTTGCAGAGACGGTCGGGCGCTCTCGTAATCTAGCCTTCCAGTTGGATCTTGAACGCCTGTTGAACGATCCGGATCCATTCGTCAGGGCTGAGGCTGCTGGGCAATCGGCCGGTTTGGCCAATCCTCCGGCCAACCCCTTCTGCGACGAGCGCTCCAGGACCGCTACGCTCAGGTAAGGGTCAAGGCCGCTGGCGCCCTCGTGATGTTGGGCGACCGGCCTACGCTCGCTCTCCTTATCAACGCGCTTGAGGCGCCGAATCCTTCAGTGAGGGCGCAGGCTGCCGAGGTTCTGGGGTTCCTCCTCGTACCGTCTGTCCGAAAGCCGCTCACACAACGGCTTGAAGATCCTGATAGGTATGTCCGGCTGTATGCAGCCCTCGCCCTGGCCAAGATGCAAGATCCATCGGCCCTCTCTTATCTCCAGACCGCACCCCGCGAAAACAACCCATTCCTGGGGCTGTTTGCCGGAGAGTTGCTCTCCAACCTGGGTGACCGCTCCGCGATCCCATTTCTGAGGGAGTCATTACAAATCGATGGGGATATCCCTATGCGGCTGTACGCGGCCTGGACACTTGGGCGACTGGGCGACCGGTCGGGCTTGGTCTCGGTGGCTGAGATACTGAAACACTCTAATCCGAACCTGCGGGCTAATGCCGTCTGGACCCTTGGAGAGATCGGAGGGGAAGAGGCGGTCGCGTTACTGAAAAGCGCACTGCACGACGAAACTCTCACCGTCGCGATACACGCGCTCTGGGCACTGGACCGGATCGCCAGATCTTCTATCAGGACCTCAGCCGCGATAACCGTTGACAAGCTCTCTTGAAGTAACAACTTCAGACGAGGTATTGCCTCGACCTGTGAGAGGGAAGGTGGTAGGGGTAGCGGCATGAGAAGAGCCCGGAAGGCAGCAGAAATTCGAGAGACCAAGAAGGCCCTATTCGAACAGATGGATCGGCTCAGTGAAAAGATTGGACCGATTCGCGTACGCGCGGCTACACTCATCCGCGAAGGGAGGCGAAGATAGTCATCAATCAGACTACCATTGATGAGCTTATTCGGCGGATCGTAGAAGCTGTCCAACCGCGAAGGATTGTCCTGTTTGGATCGGCCGCCAGGGGACAAATGGGACCCAACAGCGATGTCGATCTGCTGGTGGTCATGCCTGACGGAGTCCATCGCAGGCGCACCGCTCAAGACCTCTACCGAAGTCTCACCGGCATGGGAATCGCCAAGGACATCGTCGTTGCGACGGAGAGCGACATCCGCTCGTATGGGGACAATCCGTCTCTGGTACTGTTTCCAGCCCTGCGAGAAGGACGGGAGCTCTATCGTGCCGCAGAGCAAATCGGTTCCCGGCTCTCCTGGGGATTGGCTCACCCGCGCGAGGGGTGACATGGCGCTGGCTCGTGCCCCACTACCCAAGGGCGGCTTCTACGAGGATCTCTGCTTTCACGCTCAGCAGGCGGCCGAAAAGGCTTTGAAGGCGGCCTATATTCCGCGCGGCTGGGCCTTCCGATATGTGCATGACCTGGATGAGCTGATCACCGGTCTTCAAGAGAAAGGAATCGACGTTCCGGAGGAGTTCCGGGAATCGGTCATCTTGACGAGCTACGCTTTCGAAGTGCGGTATCCCGGATTCGCGGATCCCGTAACCGAAGACGAATACACTAAAGTTATAGTCCTGGCCGAGCGCGTGGTCCAATGGGCCGAGTCGCTTATCGCAGGCGCAACCTGGCGATAACACCGCTCTGCCCCGCACGTTACCTTAGCCGACAACGAGGTCTTGATGCTCCAAGCCTATCTTCGACAAATATGTGATGTGGCGCGGCACGACGATGCCACCCACGGTAGGATCAGTCAAGAGGATAAAAGTGCTCGACTTCCTTAATCAGAATTCGGGAGCACTAACTGAAGTATTCTCCGCTGCAGTGGCGCTTTCTACGGTCGTATACGCCGCTCTCACCAGTAAGCTCGTAGCTGAGACGCGCAAAATGCGGCAAGCACAAACCGAACCGAATGTTGAAGTTGTGGTAAGGCCTCGCGAGGAATGGATCAATCATGTCCACGTGTATGTCCGGAATATCGGCCTTGGTCCAGCCTATGAAATCACCTTCAACACACAGGTTGAACGCGGGGGAAAAGGCGCTCACACCCTTATCGATGATTTCACGAAAGCGCACTTCTTTAAGACGGGGCTCAGCTACTTAGGTCCAGGTCAGGAGGTAACATCCAATTTATCTCAGATGACTGAAAGGTTTGACGAGAAGATTCAATCCGTCCTCATCTTTGACGTGATGTATAGAAGCGCGACACACCAAGCCTTTCAGAAGAGATTTCGGATCGACTTTTCTGAGTTCAAAGGGCGAACGCAGATTGGTAGGCCGCTTCTCTACGCCATCGCTCAGCACCTGGAAAAGATTCAGCAAGATTTTCACCATTTGACGACCGGTTTCAAGCGGATCAAGGCCGATACCTATAACAGGGAAGATAGACAACAGGAAGAACAAGAATGGGAAGAGCGCCACGCAAGCCTTGTTGCAGAAATCAAAAAGGCGGAAGGTAGCGACTCCCAACGCGGCGATGATGACCTACCAAGCACCTCCCTTAATAAAGTGGACACCCGAACCTAATGATTGAAAGGATGTCCGAGCCTCGGATGGCCCCTCTGATCCCGCCCTTCCTTCAAGCATAAGGCGGCTAATCTGGGCTTTCCCACGTCCCGGATGCCCTCCTCTTGTCACGCTTGCTGCCAAAGGCTACGGGTAGCTGAGCTTCTCTGGCGAGGCTGGACTGATCCGATCCTTTTCCGTCTGACTACCCGTGACCTGACGGCGATTGATCTCAATCTCACCCTTCAAGGAGGCGCCCTCTGCGGCAGCGATGCTGCCGGTCTTGACGTTCCCCGTCACGCTGCCGGTCGGCAGGAGATCGACGCGTCCACTGGCGATCAGATTACCTTTCACGTGGCCGCCGACAACGATGTTGGTCGCCGCGATGTCGGCCTCGACTCTGGCCGCCTCTCCGATCATAATAGTCCCAACGAGATCAATGGTCCCGTGAAACCCGCCCATGAGCTGCATGTCGCCTTCGCCGGTCAACTCACCGCGAATCTCGATCTTTTCGCCAACGACAAACGCGTTATTTGTCGGCATCTCCATCGTTGGCGTTGGCATCGGTCTCGTCGGTTCCGGGCTGTTGGATCCCAGCGCCCCCCAGATTGAGTCTAACATCCCGCGTTTCTCCTGCATAATACACCCTCCCTCCATGAACGGTTTCCCACATTTACACGATCCGGATCTAAGAACATGGTGGTTAGAAAGTCGCCTCGGCCGGAACGGTCGGAGCACTCCCACCTTTGAACCACCCGCTGGAGCCGCCGCTTACCGATTCTACGAGGTAATTGAGCAGCTTCTCATACTCCAGCAGCACCTCTTTTGCGTCACTGCGAGAATGCCACCACCCCTCCGGATTAAAGGTATCGTAGCGGGTGGGCCGGCTGATGATGCTGATCCTCCCGCCTGACACGCTCGCCAGAATCTTACTCGCCCGCGTAGAATGCGATCTGTCCGTCACAAGGATTACTGTGTCTATCCGGTGTTCCTTGAGAAAGCGTACGAGATAGTCCATCTCGCTTGCCGTACTGTCGGCCCGCTCACTGACCTGGAGGACCACGGTGGCCGGTACTCGCATCGCCTTGAGGACCATCCACTGAATGGTCCGCTCTTCAGGAACGGTAAAGCCCAGCCGCGCCAGCGCGTCGTATCCTTTCGGCAAGCGCTGATGGGTCAGGATGATTCTGGGCGCATAGCCGTCCTGGTACAGCCTGACAGCCTCGAGGATGCGGGCGACCCCCCCATCCCCCGCCAGCACGACGATCGCATCAGCCTTTCGTAGACGATCCTCCGTCACCAGATAACGACCCATACCTCTGAGAAAGAACGGGTAACTCAGGTAGAGCGCCAAGCCGAGAATCGGGAAAACGATCAGCCACCGGATCAGTTTTCCTATCATCGTCCCGATATCGTTCCCACCGCAACCAGTTGCTCCCGTCCGTCGATCTGATCCGGAACGATCATCCCCGTTGGAATGATTGATTCAGCGCAACTGCCCACGATTGCCGTTCTCCTCAGGTACAGGCAGCCGTTGTGAGTGGGAAGATCGGCGAAAGGCTCGGCGCAGTCGAGCCTGCAGCCATAGCCACAGGCGTCCTACAGGGGACCGGGTCAGGCGCTCCAGTCGTTGCAACCGGTCCAGGACAAGACGGTGGGCCTCCTCTGCCTCCTCTGCCAATTCCCCCTGCCAGGCACGAGATACCATCGGCCCAGTGAGCCCTCGGACACACACGGCATAGTCCAGTGTCAGTCGAGTCAACCGGTCGTCACCGATTCGCTGTAGCGCGTGGCGGAGTTCCCGGTCATCCTCCTTGGGAACATGATCCGCATCGCTCTCCAGCAGTTTCGTTTCGAGTCGGCCAAGTATCTTCCGAACCGCGGCAAGTTCCTCCACCAGCGTGTGCTCATGCCGCGAACCGTGATGATTGGACGCAACCATCACCACCCTTCCCACGCAGTCACGTCGTGTATGTCCTTGTGACAATTGCTTGCCAGGCCGAGGATAGTATGGTATCCAAGCTTAGTCAACCTCATTTCAACACCTCACAAAGGCTGTCATACTACCTGTCGGCATCGAATTCAGAGAAGCCCTTGAAGAGACACCTAACCATGACATCATCCTCCTCCGAGTCCGGCGTGTTCGACCCCTCTTCGTTCGACGCGCTCAGCGCCTCGAACACGATCGGCGAAATCGTCCGCTATCAGGCGGAACACCGCGTAGATGCGCCCTGGTGCTACCTGCTCCACGGTACGGACCCCGATGCGCCGGTACAGTTCAGTACGTTGCGCCAGGAGGCCGAGCGGGTAGCCGCGCTCCTTCAAGAACTGGGAGTCCGGCCCGGCGACCGGGTCCTCATCATGCTGCCTACCGGGCGACCGATCCTGCAGGCGCTGTTCGGGACCTGGCTGGCAGGTGCTGTGGCCGTTCCCACGTACCCACCCCTTCTTCTCCCGAAGGGGCTGCTGCAAACGCTGGCTGCGGCAACCGCGACCCGCACGTATGCTCCAGCTAAGTGGATCATCGACCGGCTTCTGCAACAACCGTTCGCCAGACGCGGGCGCCAGGGGAAAAGGGCGGGACGGCCTGTCATCGCTCTGCTGGAAAAGCTCCAGCGCCTCTGTCGCTACGTGGACCAGCAGGTCCACGTCTGCCAGACCTCGAGGCCGGCTGTGGTGATTGCCGAACCGGATTTCGGTCCGGTCTGCCGGGCGGCGGCCAGGTTGCTCTCTGAGGCGCCGACCTTCGTGGCGGCATCGGACCTCTTGCGAGGAACCGCCCGGTTTCGGACGCCGGACGCGGACAGTAGCGCAACGGCACTGATCCAGTTCACTTCCGGATCGACCGGCGTTCAGAAGGGTGTCATGCTCAGCCATCGAGCGATCTTAGCCAACATCCGGGCGTTCGGGGAAGCGATCCGGCCGACGCCGGATGACAGAGTGGTGTCGTGGTTGCCGCTCTATCATGACATGGGGCTCATCGGGGTCACACTGGGATCATTTGCCCTCGGCATGGAAGCCTGTCTGATGTCGCCCACCGACTTTACCCGCGATCCCATCCGCTGGATCTGGGCGCTCCATCGGTTTAGCGCGACAATCTCGGTGGCCAATAATTCAGCTATCGGCCGGCTCGCAAGAATGTGCCGGATTGCCCCCAGACGGTTTGCGCACGATCCGGCTCATGGACCGGAGAGCCGTCTTGACCTCTCTCACCTGCGGATCCTGATGAACGGCTCTGAACCGGTCACGGTGCAAGCGATGGAGGCGTTCCAACGCGAGTTCGAGCAGTTCGGCCTTCGCCGGGAAGCGCTGTCCCCGGTCTATGGACTGGCCGAGATGGCGCTCGCGGTCTCCTTCCCGGACCTCGCGGCACCCTATCGAGTCAATAGACAACGGGGCGAGGAATGGGTGTCTGTGGGGCCGCCGCTTCAGGGTTTTGAGATTCAAATCATAAGCGGGGAAGGTCACCGGCTTCCGGCGGGGCATCTCGGCGAGGTGATCGTTGCCGGACCAAGCCTCATGGACGGCTATTTTGCGGACCCTGAAGCAACCGCGCAGGTCATTCGAGAACGAGACGGACAACCGTGGTTGCACACCGGCGATGAGGGCATGATCGACCCGACAGGAGAGCTGTACATCACCGGAAGACTGAAAGAGATCGTCATCAAGAGTGGCCGCAACTATGCTCCGGCCCATCTCGAAGAGGTCGTAGAAACCGTCGAGGGGATCAGACCGGGCCGAACCGTTGTCTTCGGCGTCACCGACGTCAGATCCGGAACCCAACGCGTGGTCGCCGTGGTCGAGCTTGCCGACCCACACTGTCACGAGTCGCTCCGGGACACCTTGATGCGGGAGATCCGCTCCCGAGTGGATGACGTTTATCGACCGGCAGGCGGGACGGTGCTCGATCAGGTGCTGCTGGTCGCGCCGGGAACCCTGAGTAAAACCACCAGCGGCAAGCGGATGCGGCTCGACGCCCGAGAGCGATTCCTCCGGGGCGAGTTCGGTTAACGTCACCCTGAGGCGTGAGTGATGGGATTTCTCATTCGACTGTTTCTTAACGCGCTGGCTCTCGTCATCGTATCGGCCGTCATCCCCGGCATCGAGGTGCGTGGGGTCCTCCCTGCGCTGGCTGCCGCCTTCTTTCTCGGGGTGGTCAACGCCTTTATACGACCTGTGCTCCTGATCCTGACACTTCCACTTACGATCATCACACTGGGGCTGTTCATCCCGTTGCTTAACGCCGCTCTCCTGAAACTCGTCTCGCTGATGATCCAGGGATTCGAGGTGCACGGCTTCTGGTCTGCGGTGTTCGGGGCAATTCTGATCAGCCTGATCAGCGGCGTCTTGAATCTTCTGATTAATGACCGCGGTCGGGTGGAGGTCATTGTCCACCGCCACAGAAACTTGTAACCAGCCCTTTCCTGACAACCGGAACTATGCTATAAAGAGCGGCGATCCGTCCTTCAACGTCCCCATCGTCTAGCCGGCCCAGGACGCGGCCCTTTCAAGGCCGAAACACGGGTTCGAATCCCGTTGGGGACGCTAAGTAAATTAGGTAGTTGCTCGCCTTCACGCGTCCTCTGTTGATCGTCAGTCACCAAATCACCACTACTCCGCGCGCCCCTGGCGAACCACACTTTCCCTCAGCAACCATTGGTGGTATCCTGTGCCGATACAACATCGTTGCGCGGGTGTACCGGATCGGTCGGAGTCCTGGATGACCTTGACGCCTTACCACACGAAGTACTTCGCGCATGAGCTGACCAAGCGCTGTCCGTCCGACAGTATCGAGAAGCTCGCCGGCGCGCTCGTCGATGCTCAGGTCGACCTTAATCCCCACCAAGTACAAGCCGCGCTGTTCGCCTTTCAGTCCCCCTTCTCAAAGGGCGCGATCCTCGCCGACGAGGTGGGGCTGGGTAAGACCATCGAGGCGGGCCTGGTAGTGTCGCAGAAATGGGCAGAGCGTAAGCGGCGTATCCTGATCATTACGCCCTCGAATCTTCGCAAGCAGTGGCACCAGGAACTGGCCGAGAAGTTCTTTCTACCCTGCCGCATCCTTGAGACCAAGTTCTACAATGAAGCGATCAAGTTGGGAAATGTCCGGCCATTTCACGACCACGCCATTGTCATCTGCTCGTATCAGTTCGCTCGCAACAAGGCCCCCGACATTAGTACGACACCGTGGGACCTGGTGGTCATCGACGAGGCCCATCGACTTCGCAACGTCTATAAACCCTCTAACGTCATCGCCAATACCCTCAAGTCGGCCTTAAAGGATGCCCCCAAGCTGCTGCTGACCGCGACCCCGCTTCAGAACTCACTGTTGGAACTGTTCGGCCTGGTGAGCGTCATTGACGAGCGGATATTCGGCGATGTCCAGAGCTTCCGTGAGCAGTTTACCGCTCTTGGCAACCAGGCCGTATTCAATACCCTGAAGACTCGTCTGCAACCGATCTGTCATCGGACGCTGCGCCGCCAGGTACTGCCGTATGTGCGGTACACCAGGCGGCTGCCTATCGTCCAGCCCTTCACCCCGGAGGAGAGCGAGGATCAGCTCTACCACCTCGTCTCGGACTATCTCCGCCGCGACAACCTGCAGGCCCTGCCGGCCAGTCAACGCTCCCTCATGACCTTGGTCCTACGCAAGCTGCTCGCCTCGTCCACGTTCGCCATCGCCGGCGCGCTCCACTCGCTCAGCCGCCGGCTGCAAGTCCACCTCGCACAGCTAGAAGCCCAGGCGCCGCTCGAAGAGGAGCTGGATCAGGACTACGAGGCCCTCGGCGAGACGGCGGAAGAATGGCCGGAGCAACAAGCCCCCGAACCGCTCTCTCCGGCCGACCGCGCGGCGATCGAGAGCGAGATCGCCGATCTTGAACGGTTTCGCCGACTCGCCGTGTCCATCACACACAACGCCAAGGGGAAGGCGCTGCTCATCGCCCTTCAACGGGCCTTTGCCGAAGCCGACCGGCTCGGTGCACCTCGCAAGGCCATCGTCTTCACCGAATCGCGCCGTACGCAAGACTATCTGCTGCGCGTGCTGGCCGACAGTCCATACAAGGACAGCATCGTGCTCTTCAACGGCTCGAACAGCGACGAGCGATCGCGCCGTATTTACGCCGACTGGATCGAGCGCCATGCCGGTACCGACCGTATGACCGGCTCGCGATCCGCCGACATGCGCTCAGCCCTGGTGGATTATTTCAAAGAACAGGGCCAGATCATGATCGCCACCGAGGCCGGCGCCGAGGGGATCAACCTCCAGTTCTGCTCGCTTGTCGTGAACTATGATCTGCCGTGGAACCCGCAGCGGATTGAGCAACGGATCGGACGCTGCCACCGCTACGGCCAGCAGCACGATGTGGTGGTGGTCAACTTCCTCAACCAGAAGAACGAGGCCGACCAGCGCGTCTTTCAGCTCCTGGCCGAGAAGTTTCAGCTGTTCGAAGGCGTCTTCGGCGTCAGTGACGAGGTGCTCGGCGCCATTGAATCGGGTGTCGATCTTGAACGGCGCATCGCCGAGATCTATCAACGGTGTCGTACCCCGGAAGAGATCAATGCCTCTTTCGACGCCCTCCAGAACGAACTCGGCACACAGATCGACGAGGCCATGACGCAGACGCGCCGGCAACTGCTGGAACATTTTGACGACGAGGTCCGAGAGAAGCTGCGGGTCAGCGACGAGCATTCGCGCCACTTTCTCAACCACTTCGAACGGATGCTCATGAAGCTGACGCGGCACGAGCTGAACGGCCATGCCGACTTTCTCGGCGATTCAGCCTTCCGCTTGAAGTCCTGCCCATTCGACAGCGATATCCCGCTGGGTCTGTATGAACTGCCCCGCCGCTCCGGCGAGGCGCACTTGTATCGTCTTGGCCATCCGCTGGCCCAGCGGATTCTGGAGCAGGCGAAGGATCGGGAGCTTCCGCCCGCCGAACTGGTCTTCGATCTGAGCATCCACGAGGGGAAGGTCAGTGTCCTGGAGCCTTTCGTCGGCCGATCCGGGACGCTCGCGCTCGCACTACTGACCATTGAGGCTCTCGATCAATCGGAGGATCACCTGATCTTTGCGGCCGCGACGGACGACGGCCGAGTGTTGGATGAAGCGGTTGCCCGCCGCCTGTTTGGCGTGCCGGCGCGCGCAGTCACGCAACTTCCAAACGGAAATGAGGACTCCACCATACAGGACATCCTCAGTCAACGTCAGGAGGCTATCCAGCGGACCATCTCCCAGCGTAATGCCGCCTTCTTCGAGGCCGAAGCCGACAAGCTGGACGGCTGGGCGGACGACCTGAAGGTGGGCCTGGAACGCGAGATTAAAGACCTGGATCGTCAGATCAAAGAGGCTCGGCGGGCGGCCAAGGCGACTCTCACCCTGGAGGACAAGCTGGCCGGACAGAAGCAGGTGAAAGCCCTTGAAACTCAGCGCAATACCAAGCGCCGCGCCCTCTTTGACGCGCAAGACGACATCGACCGTCGCCGCGAACAGCTCATCGCCGAGATTGAGGGCAAACTGCAGCAGCGCGTCTCGCAGACGACGCTGTTTTCGATCCGGTGGAAGCTCACGTGATCTCCACGCTCCAGAAATCCGGCAGAGCCGGTTCCGGTCATACAGGCTGCAGCGGCAATGCGTTCGTGAGTTTATTCCTATGCCATCCGAACAAGGGGTTCTTGTGAAATCAGAGGATCAGTGAACTTTCCACTTGCGGTTGGTTTAACATTCATCTAGTTTAACAAACATGGCTAGTGGATCACGCAGCAAAATAAACCAGCTCCTTAAAGCATGGCCATCCGGCACGGTAGCGGTCTTGCCGTGGCTCCAAAAACAGGGAGTCTATCAGCAACTGGTTCATGAATATGAAAAAAGCTCCTGGGTACGCAGGGTGGGCCAGGGGGCCTATGCCAGGGCAGGCGATACGGTCGAGTGGACTGGCGGTCTCTATGCCATCCAGGAGCAAATGGGGCTGTCCGTACACGCGGGCGGAAAAACCGCACTTCAGATGCAGGGATACGCTCATTTCCTGCCGATGGGAGCAGGCGCAACAGTGACGCTCTTCGGGCTTCCCAATATCAAACTACCCATGTGGTTCCGGCGATACCGCTGGGGCGTTAAGGTCCGGTATACGACGACGAATCTTTTTACCAGCGACGCAGAACAAGGACTGACAGGAAGAGCAATGGGATTCTACGTGGTTCGCCTGTCCACACCCGAGCGGGCCATCATGGAGGTCCTCTACGGAGTACCCAAAGAAGAATCATACGAGGAAGCCAAGCTGCTCATGGAGGGTCTGACGACATTGCGTCCCCGGTTGGTGCAGATGTTGCTCGAATCCTGCGTCTCCATAAAGGTCAAACGACTGTTCATGGTGCTGGCTGAAAGCTGCGGGCATACCTGGGTCAAGAAGCTCGACCTATCAAAAGTTGATTTCGGCAAGGGGAAGCGCATGCTGGTCAGGGGAGGACGGTTTGATTCCAAATATAACATCACGGTGCCGGAGAAAGGCGTCCGTCGGGGTGCAGCCGGAGAGCGGGCGTGATAGAGAGCCCATATTTCAAGCAGGCGGAATTAATGCTCAGAGCGATCCCGCACGTGGTAGGAGAGGCATGTTTTGCCCTGAAGGGTGGAACGGCGATCAATCTGTTTGTGCGGGAGATGCCGCGGCTGTCCGTGGACATTGATCTGGCGTATCTGCCGGTTGATGAGCCGCGTGAAACAGCATTGAAAAAGATCAGTGAGGCCCTCAGCCGTGTCGCGGCGGCAATCACGAAGGCGATTGGCGGCGCAAAGGTTCAGGAAAGTCAGGCGCATGGATCGAAGCGCATCACAAAGCTCATCGTGACGACCGGATCGGCTCGCAAAATGAACAAAAAGAAGCACGCCGAATCCCTGGATAAGCTCAAAAGAACACTTGGCGTGTAAGACCGGCGAACAAGTGATCCCGGAGAGCGAAGAAAGTTGGAACATCGCGTTCCACAGACGACGTTATTTTTGATCCGGTGGAGGCTGGCGTGATTCGCAGGGTCCACTTGACCGGCATTCGCAATGCTGCGAACATGTGACGTGCCCGACCAGAGAACGATCAGGAGGCTTGCTGATGTCTAAGAGCAAGAAACCGGCCACCACGGATGCCGTGGAAATTCTCCACCGTCGCTATTACGAAGGCTGCCCCGAGCGGCTTGCGGCACTTGAGGAGGCGCGCGCCAACGATAGCGTGGCCCGGAAAATTGCCGCGCTGCGCGTCAAGGCCGGGATGACACAACGCCAACTGGCGAAGCTAGTCGGCACCACCCTCTCCGTCATTTGCCGGCTCGAAAATGCGGAGTATGAAGGTCACTCGCTGGCGATGTTGAACAGGATCGCCGCCGCGCTGAATCAGCGGGTAGAAATCTGTTTCGTGCAAGCCCGCGAGCGGGTTCAGCACGCATGAGACAGGTTGACGGTCCTTACACGTTGGATGCTGCGTTGACTGCGCGCATGGCCCATGTGGAGGAGCCTGGATCAAGGAAGCGCAACGCCGGTTTTCCGCGTGGCGTCGCGAGGAGCAAGCCGGAGTCCAGGTTGAGCGGGTATTCGAACGGCTCCGAAAGGAGCCCAACTACGGTATAATCCCTTCAAATCTGCGAAACGGGAAGGGCGACCGGAGGTAAAAGATGAGCAGGATTACAATGGATATACCGGAGGAGATCTTGCTGGCGCTGAAGCTCCAGCCGGATGCGATGAGCGAGGAGTTACGAACAGCGGCGGCGGTGAAGCTGTTCGAGCTCGGGCGGTTGTCTTCCGGTGCAGCCGCGCGTTTGGCCGGTATCCCCAGAACAGTATTCCTCACCAAGCTGGCGCAGTACGGGGTGGATACGTTCCGATTGACCGAGGAGCAACTGCGGGAGGAATCCGGCATTGCCTGAGGTCATTTCCAACACCTCACCACTACAATACTTGGCTCAGATCGGTCTGTTGCACATATTGCCGGCCATGGCCGGACGTATTATCGTACCACAGGCCGTCGTGGAGGAGTTGGCGCAGGGACGAGCGGCAGGACTGAGTCTACCTGATCCGACGGCAATCGAGTGGATGACGATCCGGCGTCCGGTTGGCGCGTCTGCCCTGCCACTTGTTACAGACCTGGGGCCAGGGGAAACGGAGGCCTTGCTATTGGCCCTGGAATCGCAAGACGCCCGAGTCATACTGGACGACGCGCTTGCCCGTCGCATAGCCAAAACACAGGGCCTTCAAGTCATTGGAACACTGGGGCTGCTTCTGGAGGCCAAGCGGGCTGGCCACCTACCCCTCATTCGCCCCTACATCGAGCACCTCGACGCGCTGCGGTTTCGTCTGGCTCCGTATACCCGCGAGGCAGTCCTCAAGCTGGCAGGCGAGTCGATGTAATGATGCAGAAGTCAAAACTCGAACTCACCCGGGTTGCAAAGGAGAATCGGCCGAATCTGGAGTCGCGCATCCTGCTGGAAAACCCAGCCCTATTATGCGGCCGAGTTGAGTACCCGACACTGACTACTGCTTCACTAACAAGGCCATGGCGAAATGAAGATAGCTCGGACAATAATAGAAAACTTCCGAGGTCATAAGCGTACTGAACTTGAGTTCGCAGACCACCATGTATTGGTCGGTGAGAACGGGTCCGGCAAAACTGCTGTGCTCGAAGCCATCAATTACGCGACATCCTCGTACTACCTTTCTTCTCGATTGGATGAGCAAGACTTCAATAATGCCGACGCGGAAGCAATAAAAATAACGGTCGAGTTCGATAAGCCCTTTGCTGTTAAATGCCCCGACGGGTACACTCACCAAAACCTTCTTTCAAAATCAGTCCAGCTATACGCCAAACGACGGGATAAGGCGGCCCCCGGTAAGACATTCTCTGATCCATTTGTTGTTTCACACATCTGTATACCGATCACCTTTCAGAAGAAATCTGACATTGCCGAACTTGTTCTGCCAGATGGTGTAACAATGAATGATCTGCCGACTTCGGTTGTCGAGACCCAGGAAGGTTTCGCGGTTCAGAGAAAAACTGGAAAAGTCATGAACCTTCGCCGAGATACCCTTTCTTTGACGAATGACCTTGCGGGCTTTCCGAATGTCTTCTATTTCGATCGCCAGCGGGAGCGCGAGACCAAAACGGGCTTTAATTCACTTCTCAGCAAGATTGCAAAGGATCTCAATTGGCGCTATCGAAAAGGTTGGTCTCAAAAAGACGCGACAGAAAAATGGGGTACGTACTATGACACCGTAATTAGTATTGTCGAGGACCCAAAAAAGAGTAAGATTCTTAGCCCATTGAAAAAGCAGTTGGGTGAGTTCCTTGGTAAGGATTTTGATTCACTGGAGATATCGCTGCTTAATATTGAAAAGCCCTTTGCAAAAGGGTTTCTATCATTCCGGGATGGGTCAAACCAGGTCGATTTAGAAGGGGCGGGTTCGGGTATTTCCATGATTGTTGCTCTCATGCTTCTGGAACAGGTGAGCGAACGGGCGGGTGACGATCTTATTCTACTAATCGATGAACCGGAACTTCACCTTCATCCGCAGTTGCAGTTGAAACTCGCCGATCACTTGTGTGGAACCACCGCACAAACGATTGTGACAACTCATTCTCCCCTGTTCGTTGATCTCGGCGATTGGAAGAGCATCTCCCGAATGACCTGGACGGATCACTATCCCAAGAAAGAAAAGCTCGCAGAAAACCTCGGTCCGAAGACAATTGCTGAACATCTCAATGATATCCCCGAGTTCCGCTATCATCAAACAGCGTTCACCTCGAATGACAGCGAAATATTCTTCGCCAGAAAAGTCCTACTGGTTGAGGGGCCAGTCGAGAAATACGGTTTACCTAAGTTGGCAAATGCGTTGGGGCAACATTTCGAGCAGCTCTCAATCATCAGTTGTGATGGTAAGGACACGATCTGCCATTACGCAACTATCTGTCACGCCTTCGCGATACCTGCTTTCGTATTGTTCGATCTGGACGGCAAGAGTGAAACAGAGACTGAGAATGCGCGAGTTCTTGCGGCATCTGCCGGTTTTCCAGTCCAATCTTTTGAGACGTCTTTTGAAGACTTGCTAGGTGTGAATAGCGATACTAAACATAAGGCGACCAAAGCCCTCAAGAGGATCGACGAAATGCAGACCAAGAACGCAATTCCCAACGAAATTCAGACAGTCATTGCCGCTATTGCGCAATGGTCTGGCGGCAAGCAGCCTTGAGCAACTGAAAGCCGATACATTGAACACACCAGGCTAGATAGGCTCACTGGAAAGTCCGACTTGCTGAGACCCTCAAGAGGGAACTGATGACCGAGCCAACGATCATCTGTTATACAAAGCACTTGTCGAGTGTTAGAAAAGACTATAGAATTCAGGCCAGCTTCAAGAAAGACTGGTAAGATGGGCTGATCGGCTTACATGAATATTAATCTACAGATTGGGGGGCGATCTACGAAGGATAGGAAGCTTGGAGTGTAAAATGGCCCCGGAATCGCACTCGCCGTTGCCCCAGTCAGCAATGTTCATCGAAATTTCAAGTGGAACGCACCATGACTATGATGGCTTGTATACCGTGACAAATCAGCTCACTAAACAGTCGTGTGGGCGCCTATTGCCGATTTTTGCGGGAGTGTTCGCGGCAGTTCTTGTCTTGGTGCCATCAATGTCTTCAAAATTCATCGCTATTGGACCCGTAACCATTGTTGGATCAACTCTGATCTTCCCGATAACCTTTATCTTTAATGACGTATTGACAGAAGTTTATGGTTATCGTCAGTCGCGAACAATCATTTGGACTGGTATGGCGATGCAAATGTTTGCAGCTTTTTTTTACTGGATCATTGACATTTGGCCCGCCCCATCATTCTGGCACAACCAAGCAGCCTATAGCACGATATTGGGCCAGGCTCCGCGAATCGTTCTCGCAAGTCTTACGGTCAAGTCTTTTTTATCCTGTAAAAAGCCAGAGGGATAACCTCCGCGTCTCATGATGTTAGGCAGCCAGCTTCATCAGATCTGGGTCCTCCCACTCACTGTCGGGATGCTCGGCCATCTGCTCAAGCCGGTGCACAATGTGTG
>CABIKM010000049.1 GCA_902196205.1 Candidatus Methylomirabilis lanthanidiphila
CCTTGTTGAAACTGCGTTGACAAGTCCTTGAAACCTCAGCACAATTCCGCATATCGTGAGCGTTTTCTGCGCTGGTGTTATACAGACCCGCATAATCATAGTTGGGCCGCCCGTCGCACTCCGCCGCTTGCTCCCAATACGGGAGCATGATATAATGCCCCTATGCGAGTCATTGCTCTCAAAATACTGCGCGCTTTTTGGGAACGTCGCCCCAATGCGCGACAAGCACTTCAGGCTTGG
Source organism: Candidatus Methylomirabilis lanthanidiphila (assembly GCA_902196205.1). NCBI lineage: Bacteria > Methylomirabilota (SeqCode) > Methylomirabilia (SeqCode) > Methylomirabilales (SeqCode) > Methylomirabilaceae (SeqCode) > Methylomirabilis (SeqCode) > Candidatus Methylomirabilis lanthanidiphila. The sequence continues at coordinate 241 of CABIKM010000049.1, forward strand.
CATCAAGATGCCTTGCACGCCACCTGGACATCGCCTGCTGACATCACACATATCTATCGCAATGCGAGCATCCTGCCCAATAACCGCGTGGTGTTCAATATCAAAGGCAATCACTATCGTCTCATCGTGGCTATCCAGTACAAGTTCGGTATCGTGTACATTCGCTTTATCGGCACCCACCCGGAGTATGGCAAGATTGATGCAACAACGATTTGAGGAGTAGTGTGATGAACGTCCGCCCGATTAAGACTGAAGCTGACTATCAAGCAGCTCTGGCAGAGATTGAACGTCTGTTTGACGCGGCGCCGAATACTCCGAGAGGCGACCTCTTGGAGGTGTTGGCCACTCTGGTGGAGGCTTACGAGAGACAGCACTACACCATTCCTGCGCCCGACCCGATTGAGACCATCAAGTATTACATGGAGAGTCGCGGACTGTCACGCCACGACATTGAGCCATACATTGGAAGTCGTGCGCGTGTAGCCGAAGTGCTCAATCGTAAGCGGCCTCTATCCCTGGAAATGATACGGCGATTGCACAAAGGTCTTGACATCCCAGCAGATGTCCTCATTCAGCCATATGTGGCGGCCTAACACCGGCGTCAGCCGACGCCGACACACGCGCCTTTTGGGAAAGGTGCTTGGCGTGGTCGTCGTCTTGGTTGGTCGGCAGTCTGTGAGCGCGGCTGACGCCGTGGCCGTTCGACGGCAGGAGCGGACGCGCGAGGCCGTGCTCGATGCGTGACAATTCGCCACCCGCGCGCTCCGGGCCGATGTGACCTACCCGATCCCTGACAAGGCAGCATGAACCGCCTCGCAGACGAGGGCGTCGATCGCCAGATCGTCGATCGTCTGCGCGCACGGGGCCACGAGGTGTTCTGCGCTGCCGAGTCAGCCCCAGCAACCTCGGATGACGCGCTGCTGGGCCGGGCCAATCGGCGATATTCGCCATTCCTTCGTTACCCATCTCCTCAAAGACGGCTCCGATATCCGCACGGCTCAGGAGCGGTTGAGCCATCGGGATGTCAGCATATCGACGATCTGCACTCACGTGTTGAACTGGAGCGGTAGGGGGGTCCGCAGTCCGTGGGAGACACCAGCAGAGCTGAGTTGCGGTCGGTCCTAATGGAATTCTGCCGACCGGCGAGTCGGTTTTTGCCGCTATCGGGCTTGTTGAAATGCCATTGACAAGGCTAGGAAATGGCCGGACAATCTTGCCTACCGTAAGGATTTGTCTGGCTGGTGCTATACCGATCAGTCTCATCGTAGTTCGACGCACCAGCGGCCCGAGCATTGGGACATGAGGAGAAGGCGATGAGCGAAACGAAGAAGTCTCTCTATGAGCGCCTCGGTGGGTACGATGCGATTACGGCGGTAGCGAATGATCTGCTCCCGCGGCTCTAGGCCGATCCGCAGCTTGGCCGTTTCTGGGCGCACCGCGGGGAAGACGGTGTCAAGCGCGAGAAACAGTTGTTGATTGATTTCCTCTGCGCGAGTGCGGGCGGACCGATGTACTACCGCGGTAGGGACATGGCACTTGTCCACCGGGGCATGCGCATCAGCGAGAGCGATTGGAAGGTGTTCCTCGGCCATGCTGCTGCGACCTTGGCAAAGTTCAAGATTCCTGAGGCTGAGCAGTGTGACGTCGTTGCGTTTGTCGAGGGTCTCAAAAAAGAGATCGTCGAATAGCGGCGTCTCTCATACTGAGGCGTCGAATCGGCTCTGTGGCGAAGGAGGCGCAGGAAGTGGTATGGTAATGCCGTGAAGGTCCGAGATGTCATCCGGATGGTCGAGCAAGCGGGATGGTGTAGGGTCGTTACAGAGGGCAGCCATCGCCAGTACAAGCACGCCACGAAGCCCGGGCGGGTCACGATCAACGGGCATCCCGGAGACGACATGCCGAAGGGAACGTTGGCGTCGATCACGCGACAGGCGGGATTGGCACGAGGGAAGACATGAAGCGACAGTATCTGGTGCGGATCGACAAGGACGTGGATAGCGATTGGGGCGCGTCCGTCCCCGATCTTCCGGGTTGCGTGGCAACAGGGAAGACCATCGATGTTGCTCTGCGACGAATCGAGAGCGCCATCGAGCTGCACTTACGCGGACTGCGCGAGGACGGAATCAGGGTCCCGCCTCCGAGGCAGCGCGCAGTGAGGCCACATCGCACGCCGAAGCAAGTCAGGTTCTACGCTACGGTCGAGGTAGCCGCGTAATTGACGCATGAGATTCGAATGGGATTCCGCGAACGCGGCGGCGAATGTCAGAAAGCACGGTGTGTCGTTCGAAGAAGCGGTTTCCGCGCTGAAGGATGAGTTTTCGGCCACCGCGCATGATCTGGAGCACTCTGAATCAGAACTCCGGTTCATCACCTTCGGCATTTCTGCACGTGGACGGTTGCTCACCCTTTCTCACACCGAGCATGGAAATACCATTCACATTATCAGCGCGCGATGAGCAACGCACACGGAAAGGCACATCTATGAAGAAGATTAAGTCGGAAGCGAACGATCGGCTCCGCCCCGAATACACACGCAGCGATTTAGGGCCCATTGTGCGGGGGAAATATGCGCGGCGCATGGCGAAGGAGTCAAACGTTGTCGTCATCGATCCTACAGTGTCCAAGGCATTTCCGAATGAAGCAGCGGTCAATGCCGCGCTTCGTGGCCTGCTGGAACTCGCACAGTCAAGCACCCGCCCAACCACACGTTCAACACGAACGCGCGTAAAAGCGGCGCGCGCCACTTAGCGCAGGGGTTCGGCAACAGGAGCCGACGCACGAGGCCGTACTCGATGCGTGACAATTCGCGGCCCGCGCGCTCCGGGCCGATGTGACCGACCCGATCCCTGACAAGGCAGCATGAACCTCCCCGCAGACGAGGGCGTCGATCGCCAGATCGTCGATCGTCTGCGCGTACGGGACCACGAGGTCGTCTACACTGCCGAGTCAGCGCCAGCAACCTCGGATGACGCGCTTCTGGACCGGGTCCATCGGCGATGTTCGCTATTCCTTCGCTACCCATCTCCTCAAAGACGGCTCCGATATCCGCACGGTTCAGGAGCTGTTGGGTCATCGGGATGTCAGCATGACGATGATCTACTCATGTGTTGAATTGGAGCGGCAGGGGGTTCGCAGCCGGTCGGAGGCACCCGCACGACCTGAGCGTTGGTCGGCCATATGAGGATTATGCCGACCGGCAGGTCGGCTTTTGCCGCTATCGGGCTTGTTGAAATCCCGTTGACAAGCCTGTGAAACGGCAGGACAATCCCGCGTAGCGAGAGGAAGCTCGGGGTACGTGCTATCCAGACCGGTAAAATTGTAGTCGACCCAGAGCCGGTGATCGAGCTTGTGCTTCAGTAGAATCCCGCGCGTATCTTTGAGGCTGGTTGCAGCGCAAAGGCGGAACCATCCACATTCGTACTGTGGGTGAAGGTGAGGGTTTTCATGAGTCTTGGCGAGATTATCCAAACGTGTCGAACGATTCTTGAACGTCATTACGGCGTTCGATTCAAGGGCCTCATTTTATACGGGTCGGTAGCGCGCGATCAAGCCGGTCCCGGCAGCGATATTGATCTGCTCGTGCTGTTGAGTCCGCCCTTCAACTACTTCGAAGAGCTCCGTCAGATCATCGAACTGCTCTATCCGGTTCAATTGGAATCCGAACGATTGATCTCGGCGAAGCCGGTTCTTGTGGAGGAGTTTGAGCGCGGGACCCTCCAACTCTACCGCACTGCGAAACGTGAAGGGGTCTTTGTGTGACCTCGCCGTTTGCCCCTGAAATTGCTGCGAATCTGGACCGGGCCGAGCAGTCCATCCAGGCTGCGCGTTAATTGGCATCGGGCGGCTACGACGACTTTGCAGC
>CABIKM010000050.1 GCA_902196205.1 Candidatus Methylomirabilis lanthanidiphila
GGGGTAGGTGTCTCACTCATATTGACACAGAGGGTAGGGGCGCTTGAACTGGCAAAGATCCTGTCGGCGCTTGAGGTCGAAGACGCTTATCTGAACATAAACAATTTGAATCCGCGCGACCAACAACACATCAGGAGCGTGGCGCTTTCGCCAATCAGTGTCGTCCATCTCTTTCGCCAGTATTTTTTTGAGCTTGACACGTTTCTCGGCACACCCGTCAGTCACGTGTGGTTAAGCCCTGGGGCCACCGTTGAGTTGATCGAGATTCACACGCGCAAGACCATCATAGAAAAGACCCTGGAGACTTCCTTCGAGACCACGACCAAAGCCGAGTCGGCAATCACCGAAGAGGAGGAGATCAGCGACGCCATCAAAGAAGACAACAAGCAGGATATCAAGTTCGGAGCTAGCGTTACCGCCTCGTATGCCTCTGTGACCGCCACATCGAGTTTCGACTACAACGCTTCGCAACAGACGGCGCGCGAAGAGACTCACAAACGCATGCGACAGCAAACCGAGAAGTTGTCCACAGAGATTCGTAAGAATTACAAGACCACCTTCAAAACCATTACTGAAACCACCGATACATCCAGCAAGCGTTATGTGTTGAGTAACACGACTGACGATTTGATTAACTACGAACTGCGGCGAAAAATGCGCCAGGTTGCTGTGCAAGTACAGGACATCGGGAGCTATCTCTGCTGGCAAACGTACGTTGACCGCCCGGGCGAATCGCTGGGTGTCGCTAAGCTGATTCACATAGCTAAGCCAGCGGAACTGGACGGTCTACACGCACCTGATGAAATCCCTTTGCTGCTGCCTTTCAAGGAGGACAAAGTCGTAACCATCCCGTTCCACTCAATAGAGGACACCGACGCCGAAAATGAGGGCGAGGTATATCAGGATGGAGTGGAGGTGGACGACTCCGAAGCCTTCGGCAATTTGGAAAAGATACAGGCAGATTGGCCCATTGAAGCCGTCTGCCCAAAAGGCAATTACGTCCTTACGGATGTAGAATTCGATGGGCAGGGCCAGCCTGTAGCGGCCTCGCGCAAGGGCGACATTACGAACGCCGACAACAAAGCTTCGTTCAGCTTGCACCTCAACACTGTTGATTTTCAGGGGCAGAACAGCGTGCAGGTGAAGCTGATGCTGTACTGGAGTCCTGCACCGGGTGCAAATGACGAAGCTATAAAAAAGAACAAGGAGAACATTGAGGCCTTTAAGGCCAAAGAAGCCGTTGAATACCAGAAGGCTTACGTGCAGAATGCCAAGGAGCGCATCAAGTTGACGCATCAGATCAAGGCGCGCCAAAATGATGAACTGCGCGAAGAGGAGCGCATCGTTGTTTATCGCAAGCTGATTCAGGATATGCTGACCAGCGGCATCAGCATGCCAGACGATCGTACGCGGCACGTGGTGGCAGAGTTGATCAACTCCATCTTCGACATAGACAAGATGCTCTATTTCGTAGCGCCCGAATGGTGGCGTCCACGCCTGCGGTTCTTTACTCAGCAACTCGATGAATCGCGCGCTACGCCGCCGAACTATCTGACGGGAATAGAAGCCTTCGCCAAAGGCATCTTGAAAAAGATGTACGGATTGTCGGTCAGTAAGTCACCAGACAAGCTCGCGGCCAGTACCATCGGCTGGGGCGGCATCGAAGATCCAGCCCGCGACAACTACTACATCACAGAGGATTCGGAGCCTGCGAAGTTCGGCAGTTCGCTGGGCTGGCTACTGCAACTTGACGGCGACAACATGCGCAATGCCTTCCTCAATGCGCCCTGGGTGAAGGCTGTGATTCCGATTCGGCCGGGCAGGGAAGAAGCAGCAATTAATTGGCTCAAAGGTGTAGAAGGCTTCAACGGCATAGGTGATGCGGACATCTACCATACCAACAATCCAAACGAAAAGGACATCAACGGCAACCCTCTGGATGGCCAGAAGATGGTTGACGTGATTATGGATCTAGCGAAGAAAATTCAGAAGAAACACGAGGAGGCCGTCAAGAACGGGCAGTATCCGAAACAGGATGAAATCGCCGACCCCGCGCTGGTGGATGAAGCCAATGTTGTCACCTCAACGCCGATAGACCGCGTCTACGAGCACGGCTTCTATCCGTTGCAGGGCGGTTTCCGCGCCAATGTTCAGGGCAATTACGAAATCTTCGATCAGTGGATTGAAATCTTGCCGACAGATCAGGTGGTGCCGGTTGAGGTCAAATACAATCCTAAGACAGGACGGCAGGTATGAAGGCGAAAGACATCTTTATAGGGCCACTGGTGCGGCGGGCGCAGGAAGATGTAGTCGTCATTTGCCTGGCGACCTTCAACCCCTTCAATCTGCGTTTCTCTGTAAAAGAATACGGCAAAGCGAAATGGCTTGGGCATGATGATATGCCTGTCAATGTTGCCGTTTCGCCGAACCTGTTCTTCTATTTCGGGCGCGTCACCCCGAAGGATACAAAATTCCCCACGCACGCTCTGCTGGCTTACAGCATAGGCGAGCTTGATCCCGCCAACGAACTAGCGGACTACACGGCTTTTGAGGCCATCGTGAAAGAGGATAGCCTGGCTTATGGCGATAGTCCGCTGCCAACGTTCTTTCTGCAAAGCCCGACACGAAAGCTAAACGTCTTGTACGGGTCTTGTCGCAAGATTCACGATGCCAAAGGCGGAAAAATGGATGCGTTGAGCAATGGTGATACGCTGCTTGCAAGCACCTTCGACAATCTCGATAAACGGCCTGCCATCTTGTGCCTCGGAGGCGATCAAATCTATGCGGATGATGTGCACAAAGCGGCGATGTCGGAAGTGCTGGCGCTGGCCTCTGCTATAGAGGTGGCGAACCCGGAAAAACTCCCTATCCCGGTCGCATTGCCGGGCATCGGGGGCCGGCAAGATTTCGTCACCAAGCACGCTGGTTTCACGTCCAGCGAAAGCGCCAATCACCTGGTGACGTTCGCCGAATATCTGGCCATGTACGGGTTGACATGGAATAAGAACAACTGGGTCTCGCCGTCTTCTGAGCTTCAGCACTTCATCGGCAGTCTGGATAAAGTGCGGCGATTGTTGGCTAACATCCCTTCATACATGATTTTCGATGACCACGATGTTACGGACGATTGGAACTTAAGCCTAAAATGGCAACAGAACGTAATACTCAGGAAACTTGGGAAGAGGATCGTGGCAAACGGATTGATGGCGTTCTGGCTGTGCCAGGGATACGGGAACGACCCTTACTTATATAGCGATCAGACCGCATACGACATTGCAGATCGGATTCGCAACCGCCATAAGAATTACAATTTCGTGGAGAACGTATTCTTGCGTATGGACAATTGGGAGTTTTTCACGCCCACTTACCCTTTTGTTTACTTCTTAGATACACGTACTAAGCGTGGGCCCAAGGATGGGCTCGGTGGGACTGACTATAGTGCTCCCGCGTATCTGAAGAGTGTGCCGTCGTGGGAAGTCACTTTCAAGAGACTGCAACAACCACTGAAGAGACAGAATCAGAACTTACCGTTAGTGTTCGTCTCGGCAGCTCCTGTGTTTGGGTTCACATTTATCGAAGACTTGCAAAAGGCTGTGTCGACTGTGGCGGGGCCTTACTTCTTAGACCTTGAGAGCTGGTCGGCGAACCGGCGGCATCTCATGTTGTTCCTGCAACTGATGGGCAACAAGAACGTCGTCCTGTTGTCGGGCGATGTGCATTACGCTTTCACTTCTACGGTCAAGTTCATGGTCTTCGATGACAAGACGTTACGCGATGCGATCAAGCTGATGCCTTTTGGCGTGACGCTACCGAGAACCCCTGTGGGAGCTACGCCAACTTATGATGCACTGTGGACAGCGCAGTTTATCCAACTGACCAGCAGTGCCTTGAAAAACTTCGCTAGCACGGCGTTTACACAAACGCCTGCCCACCTGACTTCGATGGAACCGGCAATGATTCTTACAGAAGCCGATGATAGGGAATTTGGCAAGTTTGAGAACAACGAGTTCACGATCTATGAATCGAATCCGTTCAACCCCGACCGCCTCATCAAAGTGAAAAAGGGCAAAGATGAGGTGAAACCGGCACGGCTGTTTCGGCAACGCATCAACGATGCCTTCAATTCGCGCTATATCGGTGAGCACAACTTGGGTGTGGTTTCGTTTAACGACAAGACTGTGACCAATTACTTCTTTACCTCAAGCGGCAAGGATTCGGAACGGGTCATGTCATAAACTTCCTGTAAAAAGAAAGATGGTGTAACCTCCTGAAAACCACAACCCGAAGAGGGCATTGGACGATGCCCCGGACAAGGAGGCTACACCATGGCCACGAGAGTACCACCGAGTAAGCAGATGGAGCAAGCGCTGTACAC
>CABIKM010000051.1 GCA_902196205.1 Candidatus Methylomirabilis lanthanidiphila
TTCACTATAACGATTACTGGTCATCATTCGTCGGGCTGGAGCAGGTGTAAGCGGTCCGGCGGCAACGACAGCCATACCTCTTTTCCCACATGCAACATCATCAAGTGGTGCAGTCGGCTTCGAACCTGTATTTCCAGATCATACTTCCCCCGATCATCCCCATCGGAAAGACTGACAAAAAGCAGGTAATCCAGACCGCGCCCGATTTCGTGTACGATCCGGCCGCGCAGGAGGTTGACCCGTTGCTCCGCCCTGTCCGGCCACACCAATCTGACATCTTCCGGTCGGATACAGCACTCCACTTCACCAGGCGCCATCTGCCCGCCGACATCGATCCGAAGATGGTGCCCTCGCCAGACGATGTCCCAGTCGCCTTCCTGGCCGTGACACGCGATACCTCGCAAGATATTCTTGGCGGCGGTATGCTCAGCGACGCGTCGGGTACGCGGTTGGTGGAGTACCTCCTCTCGACTTCCCTTCTGAAGCACCGTGCCCCCGTCGAGGATGGCGATGGTGGACGCCATCAGATATGCCTCCTGCAGATCGTGGGTCACGAGCAGGATCGTGCCCTTGAAGTCGGCCAGCATCTGAAGCAACTCCCGTCGGAGCGTCTCGCGGACGGCCGGATCAAGGGCGGAAAACGGCTCATCCAGCAGCAGGATCTCAGGGTGGCCGATCAGGGCGCGCCCCAGGGCTACACGCTGTCGCTGTCCGCCTGAAAGCTGATGCGGATAATGCTGTGCAAATGACTCCAACCGCAGGAGATGCAGCATCTCGCCTACACGATCGATCGCCTTATTCTTAGGCGTTCCTCGAGCCAGCCCAAACGAAAGATTCCCCGCTACCGTCTTATGCGGGAAGAGGGCATAGTCCTGGAAGACGAGACCCACGTGTCGCAAGTGCGGCGCCAGATCGATTCCGGCGTGCGCGTCAAAGACGGTTCGACCGTTGATACGAATCGTCCCCGAGGTCGGTCGGATCAGGCCGGCGATGGCCAGGAGCGTCAGACTTTTACCGGAGCCTGACGGTCCATAGAGGGCGGCAATCTCATCACCGACCGTAAGTTGTGTACGAAGATGGAATCCTGACAGCCGCCTGTCGAGCGCCAGCTCCAGCATCAGTATCTGACCTTCGTCATCCGAGCCACCAATACAAGGATCAGCAGCACCGCCGCCGTTGCCAGGATCGACATGGCGTTGGCCTCCTGCGGTTGATTAGCCTGAACCGCATCATAAATCGCCAGGGCGAGCGTCTGGGTACGCCCCGGGATGTTCCCTGCGATCATCAGCGTAATCCCGAACTCTCCCATGGCCCTGGCAAAGGCCAGAATCGCTCCGGCCAACATCCCCCGCCACGCCAACGGCAGGGTGATGGTACACAACACAATCAGGAGAGGTTTGAACGTCAGGCCCGCATCCTCAATCCGACGATCGATCCCCTCGAACGCTCCCTGGGCCGCCTTAATGAACAGCGGTAGTGCCGCGATGGTCGAAGCGAGGACCGCGGCCTTCCACGTAAAGATGAGGCCGATGTTCAGGCCCTCCTCCAGAATACGCCCAAGAGGCCCTTGTCGGCCGACCAGCAGCAGCAGATAGTAGCCGATCACGGTAGGCGGCAAGATCAGCGGAACCACTACGATCGATTCCAGGACTGCCCTGCCTGGAAAGCGGCCTCGCGCCAGCAGCCAGGCGACCGGCGTGCCAAGCAGCAGCGCGGCCACCGTTGCCAAACTGGCGATCTTCAACGATAGAAGCAGGGGGGCCAGTGAGATTTGAGCCATGGCTGTCCTCGTATGATGAGAGGCGGTCTCGCGTCCTGACCGTCCTTTTCAGCGAGCCGAAACCTTTGGCGGTGACAGGAACCCATGGGCCCTCAGCACCTGCTGTCCCGCCTCGCTCAGCGCCAGATCAATGAAGGCCCGGGCCTCTGGACTTTGCTTTGAGGTCTTGACCACGGCGATCGGATATAGGACTGTCGGATGACTCCCCTCGGGCGCGGCAGCAACCACCTGGACCGCTCGATCGGCGCTTTGCGCGTCGGTGGCATAGACTAGGGCGGCCTCGACCTCGCCTCGCACGACGTAGGCCAGCGCCTGACGAACATTCTCAGTGAAGATCAGCTTCGGTTGCAGCGAGCCCCACAGCCCAAGACTCATCAGGACTCGCTGCGCGTACTCTCCAGCGGGGACAGTCCGTGGATTGCCGATGGCGATGAGCCTGATCTCCGATTTGGTCAAATCCTTAAAGGAGGCGAGATGAAACCCAGGAGCAGCAGGCGTGATCAGGACAACCATGTTGGCAGCGAGTGTACGCCGGGTGTCGGTGAAGAGAAGGCCCTTGGCCTCAAGCTCGTCCATCTGTTTCAACGCAGCGGAGACATACACATCCACCGGCGCGCCATGCTCAATCTGCTGCTGCAACACACCGGACGCGCCCCAGTTGAAGACCACCTTCACCTCTGGATAGCGTTGTTCAAATAGCGCTCCAATTTCTTGCAGCGGCTCCTTCAGGCTGATCGCGGCGGATACCAGCAGCTCAACCTTCGGCGCCGCAGAGGCGACGGTGAACCACGCGACGAGCGCCAGGGCGCCTAACAGCCAACCCTTCGTGGCGTCATTACGTACGCGCCGCCCCCATCGGCCTGTCTCTCGGTCGCCCCGCAGCATTCTGGTTCAGTATAGGCCAATTCCGCCTCAAAACGCAATGCGCGCCGGATCGGATCGTCTCTATACTGACCCTTTGCCGTTGCTCGCCTCCCTCAGGCGACGGCAACGCCGCGCCCGCCATTTTTCTTTGCGACGACCCTTGCGATGATCCGCTCCAAGATCTCCCGATCCGTGGGCCAGGGCGAGTCGACCACCTTCTTCTGCTTAAGCGGGATATGATCCATCCGATACTGCATGCCGGCGGCAGCCACCCCGGCCTGTGCCACGGGAATCACGACCGCGGCCACCCTCGTCGTGTCGCTCTCTTTGGGATCGATGGCGATGAGCGGGATCGACTGAAGATACTCCGACGTCTTGCCCGGAAGATGACCGACGGCATCCGCTGCGATAACCATGGCGGCGTCTACTTCTTTGCGACCTACGAGGTCGGCAACCGAAAACTCCCCAGGGTTGTATCGCGGATAGCCCCGGCTGAAGTTGACGGACATGGGGTAGCCGGTCTGCCAGGTCAGCACCTGCTGGATACCCACCACGTTGCCATGACCCCGCATCGGCATACCGGAAAACTTGGTGAATCGGTTCAGCTCTTGAGCCAGCTTCAGGATGGCAATAGCATTGAAGTGCTTACCACGGCTCATCGTAATGCCCATCCCCCAACAGATGACCCCGAACTTGCACTGCTTCATCTTGTCTACCAGCGCCTTCCATTCCTCGATCGCCACTCCACCCACCTCAGGGCAATCCCACTCGTGACCCTTCACCAGCGCCGACAGGACGGAAAGAACCTCGTAGTCGGAGTTCGGCTTGATCTGGAAGGCGATATTGGCCATCCGGGATGATGAAGTCGGCCTTACATCAACCGTCACGATCGTCCGTTCTTTTTTCCCCAATGGGGTAAAGAGCCCCTTGGCCGTCACGGCATAGCGACTGGGGTGTCGCGGATGCGCCTCCGCCGGGTTCGATCCCCAGTAGATCACAAGATCCGCCCTGTTCTTGATCTCTCCCACGGTACACGTCGGAAGACCGATTGTCTGCAGACCCTGCAGACCTGGTCCGTGTCAGACCGACGATGTGTGGTCGATGTTGGCGCCGATCAGCTCCGCCAACTGGATCGCCTTCCGCTGGGCGCTCAGTTCGGTCGAGTCCAGGCCATAGATCAAGGGGTACTTGGCTTTGGCCAGGATCTCCGCGGCTGCATCGATGCACTGCTCGATGGTCGCGGGTTGTCCGTGAATCCGTGGCGTCGCCAGGTCCTCTTGATAGTGCATATAGGTCGCCTTGCCCAGGGCGCAGGCGTTCTTGACTGTCGTAATTTTTCCATCCTCAACACGGATCTCTATATCGTCGCACGCCGTGCCGCAGAATGGGCAGGTTACACCGGTAAAGACCTCTACCTTTTTGACATCATTTGTGACCACACCTTCAGACATAGCGCTCCACCTCCGCCTCGATACCCTTACTAGTCCGGCATCCCGGTCGCTTGAGTATCAGGGCCGACAATCGGATTAATCAGTCGCCCATACGCAATGAACACCATCCCCTGGGGCACATCACCCTTTGCACATTTCAGCACAGTCGAGCCGTGCTCGGTGGCCAAACGAATGCGATCGCCGTCACACAGTTCGAGTTCCTCGAAGTCTTTGAGGTTCATTCGCGCCGTGGAGATCTCGTCCAGATACTCTTTCGACTCCTTTCCGACGTGCATCGCCTGGCCTTGCGTGAGCGTCCGGGCCGTGATCACCGTGAAATGCTTTTTTGCCATCTTACTCATGCTCCTTCCCGGGCCCCTCGCCTATAAGGGCGCCTGGTGTCTTAGAACCACAGTTGCAGCCGCGTGAGGACCTCCCATGCGGTTGTCCGCGTGTTGTTGGGATTCGCGAAGCTGAAGGGGGTGCCCCGCTCGTTCGAGAACCAGTTCTCAACAAAGTCGGCCATCCACTTGACATTCGGCGTAAGGTACCAGTTGACGCCGGCGGTTACCGCATTGACCCGATTGCCTGTAATGTCTTTTGCCCGAAGGTCAAGCTGCTCAAAGCGGGCTGCCAGTTCCCACGCTCCCCATCCTTTCTCAGGCCCCACTGGCGACGCCCACCGGGTTGCGATGACCGGCTGGCCAGGAACTTTGGTCTCGCCCGTCAGCAGATAGGTCATCGCCACGTACCAGCCACGGCCGTACAGATCGCGTAAATCGCTCCCTCCGGCCCCCAACCCTTTCCGTTCCTCCCGCGTCTGGATATACTCGCCGTACATCGTGAAGGGCCCGTAGTAGTATGCCGCTTCGCCGCTATAGCGCAGTCGATCGCCTCGCGTCGGGATGGACCGAAAGAACACAAACTGCGCGTCGGTTTTGCCCTGTACGCTCTGGCCGCTATCCTGATCACCCCACGTGACGTCGCCTCCGACCTGCAGGTTCTTGAGCCACGGCAGCTTGGTCGTCTTGAACGGGGCTAGGACAAGACGGCCGGCGATGTCCTTTGAATCGTTGGGGTCGCGTTTATTCTGACCCGAGCCGTTGAAACCTCCCAGCGCGTAGCTGACGCGGCCATCGAATGTTGAGCCATGTACCATGACACCCATGTCGCGGGACGGAACAAGGTTGTCCGCGACCGACCGCTCCACGAAGTCGATATTATTATCCGAGAACAGCTCCTCGTAACCGAAGGGAACCTTAAACTGCCCAGCCCGGAGTTTCAGCTCCGGCCAGTAGTGGACATCGAGATAGCCGTCCGTCAGGACGACGTTGCCGTCCCGCCCGGACGCTCCTTGTCCGAAGTCGGCCTCAACGAAGAAGTCGAAATATTTGTAGAACGTCCCGCCCAGGCCGATCCTGGCCCGCCTGACCAGAAATCGATTGGTCAGCTCGGTACCGTCCAGGTTCCGCCTGTTACCGTCCTCGAAATTGCGATAATCAAACTGAATGCGGCCGACCGGATTGAGACTGAAATTGCCGTCCGTCGATCGGATATAGGGCTGCCAATTCTTGAAACCGGCGTCGAACTTCGGTACCGTCGCGACCTTGATCTTCTCTACATCTTGTTTGAGTTGCTGATTCTCCTGCTGGGCCTGCTTCAAACCCTCAACCTCGCGCTCCAGAGCCTGCTGGTGGACTCGATCTTGTTTCAGGGTATTGATTTCCTGTTGAAGCGCCTCAATGATTTTCTTCTGAGCGTCGAGTGCCTGTTTTTGACTCTCGAGTTGCTGTGCCAGCTCGCTCAATCGATCGGCGGCAGACGCCACGGGTGCACCCATACCCCATACCAGACAGATCACCACAGTTGCTACGACGAACGTACGCTGCACCGTCTCCTCCTTATCGCTGATTTCCCATTTGAGAATCCCAGCGAAGACGATCCCGACGCACGCGCGTCTTTCCCCTTGACATTGCCGACAATCGGTGGGGAAATAGAATGGGCGTTGAGGCGGGCGACCGCTTCGTGTCCAGGGGCGTTCAGTATCGACCTGGCCGGGTGAGCTGAACGCCCCTTGTCGTCTTCTCTTCGTATGCAGAGTCTGAGTCTATCTAGCGTCCGATCTCCTCCTCGCGTTTGCCGGCATCCGGGAAGAACAGCGGCTCACCGAACTTCTCTACCCCGAAATTCTTAATCACCTCCTGTGCCGCAGGCGAGACGATGAAGTCAGCGAATGCCATGCCGCCTGTGGTGTTCACCTTGGGAAACCTGGTAGGATTGACTCCCATGACCGAGTAGATATTCAGAAGCGATGGGTCCCGCTCAACCAGAATATCCAGGATGAGACGTTTTTTTAAGGCAAGGTAGGTGGCTCGGTCAGTGAGGGTATAGGCCCGCTTCTCCGTTGCAATACCAAGGGTTTGTCCCATCCCCTGACCTGATTCCAGGTACCACTCGCCAATCGGCTCTCGTCCAGCCTCTTTCCAGAGGCGTTTCTCAAGTTGATGAGTCCCGGAGTTGTCGCCGCGCGAGACGAATGCCGCCTTCATCTCGGCGATTCTGCGCAACGCATCGCTCGCCTTCTTCATGCCGCGAATCTGAGCCGGATCTTCCTTCGGACCAACAACGATGAAATCATTGTGCATGACCAGTTGACGGTTAATGAGCGTCCCATCGGCCACGTACCTCTTCTCGGCCTCAGGCGCATGAACCAGCACGACGTCGGCTTCACCCCTGCCGCCCAAGGCAAGCGCCTGGCCGGTGCCGACAGAGATCGTTTTTACCAGATAGCCGGTTCGCTTTTCAAACAGCGGGACCAACACGTCGAGCAGACCGGAATCCTGCGTGCTGGTCGTCGTAGCGAGAATAACAGTCTTGCTTGCGCCCTGGACGACATCGATGAGAGTCGCCTGCATGACGACCATCGCGGCCAGCCCGACGACGCAGTATCTCAGAACGGTTTTTCGCCACCTCTCACCTACCATACCCTCCCCGCCCCCTACTCTTTAGCGATCATCACTTCAGTGGCCTTGATAATGGCAAAGACCTGATCGCCGGCCTTCAGTTTCATCCGCTTGGCTGAGCCGCTGGTAATAGCCGCCACCAGTTCCTGATCCCCCACCTGCATCACCACCTCGGTCATCACGGTTCCGCCCTTGACCTTCTTGATCACCCCGGCTAACTGATTCCGCGCACTCATCTTCATTCCCTCCACCTCCTCTCTCCCTGGACATCATTCTGGCAATACTGCTTTCTTTCCGCTTATAGCCTCCCCACAAAGTCCTTTTGCCAAATCCCCCCCAACCCCCCTTTTGTAAAGGGGGGTT
>CABIKM010000052.1 GCA_902196205.1 Candidatus Methylomirabilis lanthanidiphila
GGGTAGGTGTCTCACTCATATTGACACAGAGGGCAGACCCCGTTGCCTGTTATGACTCTCAAAGACTCGTATTCACTCCGGCAAGCGTTGGCTTCATGCCCTGGCACATGCTGACTGGCGTGCGGAACAACTCGCTAAAGAAAGCGGCGCGCTACCGAGGCGAGAAGCCACCGCGACCTGACTTGCCCAAGCGTGAGGATCTGGAAGCCACCAGCCGACGCTTTGCCGTGAAGTATCTGCTGGGCGTGATGAACTCGACTGCTGCCCGCGATTTTCTCCGTGCGCACCGTCGCAGCAACATCCATCTCTACCCGGACGATTGGAAGAAGTTGCCCGTGCCCGATGTCACCGCGGACAAGCAGGGGCCAATCATCAAGCTGGTTGACAAAATCCTCGCGACTAAGCGGACCAATCCCGCGGCTGATGTGTCTGCACTCGAAGCGGAAATCGACGCCTTCGTCTCCAGACTTTATGGCCTTAACTCCGACGAAATCGCCATCGTGGAGGGTTCTGAAGACCGAAGGTGACGCATTTGTCCGTATGCCGATGACGACAAGAATTCGAAGGCAGCGGCACAAGTGCGGAAGCTTTTTGTGCTATCCTTGCAGTAGCATGTAATGTTAAGCTTCGACGGCCGTTTGGGTATAATCAAAAGCGTGCAGCACCGAGAGCGGATGGGGGAATCAATCGGTAAGAATGAGGAGGATACCCGGGTGCTTCCGGATTACGATAACCCGCCTGTCATCGAAGTTGTCTACGGTGTTCAGTTCGCGCCTCTAGGCTTGCAGTGTCCGACTCTCGGGCTGTTTTGGCAGGCTGTGCGTCAGGAATATCCATCTTTCGTGGAGAAACCGCCTTTGGCACCTGTCATAGAGAGGTTTGATCCCGACAGGCGAGCGGAGACACAAATTGAACTGACGGAGAGGCCGCCTCTTCCGCGCCTGTGGTTTGTAGACCGCGCGGAGAACTGGCTCATACAAGTCCAAGATGACAGGTTTCTGTACAACTGGAAGAAGGTCAAGGATCAGGATGTTTATCCGCGGTTCGAGGTGGTGTCCACCAAATTCTTTGAAGTGTGGGAGCGATTTCAGGGTTTTTGTCAGAACGAGAGCTTGCCGGCTCCGTTGGTCAATCAGCTCGAGCTGACATACATCAATCACATAAGCATAGCAGATGTTGAAGTGTATGTCCGCGAAGCAAATAGCATTTTCCCCGATATGCGATGGCGTGAAACCCATAATTTCCTGTCCAGCCCGGAGACCCTGTCATGGAAGACGTCCTTCCTTTTCCCTGATCGACAAGGTCGACTCCATGTGTCCATGCGCCATGCAATCAGGCTGAAGGATCAACAGCCGGTCCTCCTGCTTGAGCTGACCGCTCGAGGCATGCCGGCAAGTAAGGATCGAGATAGCGTGCGTGGCTGGTTTGCGATGGCCCGTGAATGGATAGTGCGTGGGTTTACGGATCTGACCGACGAGCAGGCACAGAAAAAGCGATGGGGGAGAAAGGCATGAATCTTACTGAATTGGTCCCAGATAGTGAGCAGAGGGAAAAGGAATCAGCGCCCCTCTACGCACGGCGCTTTCAGATACCAAGAGCGGAAGGAGGAGAACGAGCTGCGACGTTCCGCTTCATCAGTGTCCCAAAGGGAAGTGAGTCGGCAACCATTGTCGACAACTTTACCGGCCCGGCGGAGGGGATTTCGGCTCAAGGGAGCCTGACGCTCGAGGATTTTACTGGTAGCGTTCCACAGCCAATTGGTGCCTTGCCGAATGTAGTTGCCGTAACCCCATACGACTGGCCGTTCCGAACAAAGCCATGGAGTTCATTAGTGCCCGGAGCCATCCTGAATGCACTGCTCTGGGCCAAGCAATGCGAACAGGCAGAACAGGGAGGGTCAGAACGTAAAGGGCTAGTTCTATCGGAGGAGGTTCTCCAGTTCTGCTCTCACCACCGGCTCTTCGGGTACTTACAGCTTACAGTCAAGCTGGTTGACGAATGCTTTGCGTCGGTCGTGAGTGTGGCAGTCGAAAAGGAATACGACCCGGAGTCCGAGGATGAGTGGCTTCTTCTGACCGCGCAACTCCACGAGCAAGTCGAAACGGCGCTGAGGCAATATGACATCTTCACGCGGCGCTTTGTGGGCGCAGTTCCATGGCCACACAGAAATAAGATCAGGTTCAATTACGACCTCATTTGAGAATGGATCCGCGAGAATTCCTCGATCTTGCCAGCCAGCTTGTCACCGAACCCCCAAAAGCGGTGAACCTACGAACAGCCACAAATCGCGCCTACTATTCTGCGCACCATGAGGGCGCTGAATTCCTGAAGAAAATTGGATGCACAATCAGTACCGGCCCGAGCGGCCACGGAGATGTGTGGAACATGCTCCAGAATAGCGGCGACGAAGAGTTGACAGTCGCGGGTAGCAAGCTCCATGATCTTTACACCAGTAGAATAAAAGCGGACTACCGTCTGGAAGATAGAAGGGCTGAGAATCAGACCAACGTGCGAGGACACATCGCGCAGGCCAAGAAAATCGTTGAGGCGATCGAGCGGTCTTGTTCCGGTTCCAAGCGGCAAGACATCATCAATGCGATAAAGCGGTGGGAAACCTTGACCCGAGGATAGAAGAATGGGTTCTTCCGGAAATTGTGTATGAAGATGAAAACCTTTGATTGTGTCGAGATACAACACCGGGGAGCGGAACAACTGACGAAAAAGATCGACCGTTTAACAGTGCAACAGGAATTGGCGTTCTGGGCGGAGCGATCACACGAGCTGAAGCAGCGACAGGCAACCGCCAAGGCCCATGAGGCGCACCGTCAAAGCCGACCCTAGGACCTCCGGTCTTCGAAGAAGAGGCCATTGTGGCTTAAAGAGAGGGCCGGATATACCGTTCCGCGAGCCCAGGTGTCGCATTGAACAAGGCTACATCGGGATTACGGACCTTGGTGGCACCTTCCTGGATCCATCCGGGCGATTCTGCCTGCCGTTCCATTCTTTCCAGCCTGCCTGGTGAAACATACACAAGCAGGTCAAGTCTTGCAATCGTACATCTCATCAGGACCACGGACCGGGACCGGGATCATGGCCCTATCGTCGGGGTCAATTGTATTTACCAAATAGGTAAATATATTTATTGACATGGCAAAAGAATGGAGATAACTTTTATCTCCAGGAAATTGCAGAAGGTCTGCAACTCAGAAAAAGAGATGCGGGCCAGGTTCGCTAAGCCGTTAGCCGAACGGCTCCAGCAGCGGTTGGCCGAACTCAAGGCAGCGGACACGCTTGACGATATCCGTCGGTTGCCCCCGGCCCGCTGCCACGAACTATCACAGAATCGAAAAGGTCAGCTTGCCGTCGATTTGGTGCAACCCAAACGACTCATCTTTGAGCCGGACCATAATCCCGTACCTTGTAAGCCGGATGGTGGGCTTGATTGGTCTCATGTCACGAGAATCCGAGTGATCGAAATCATTGACTACCACTGAGGACCCCATGACCCGCGAATCTACAGCAAAGCGATACGTCTTTGAGCCCGAGTACGCCGTACCTCCAGGCCGAACGTTACAGGAGACCATTGATGCCCTGGGGATGGGGCAACGAGATCTGTCCACACGGGCCGGACTCTCGTCCAAACACATCAATCAGATCATCCAGGGGGTCGCCCCTATTTCTCAGGAAACGGCGATTCGGCTGGAACAGGTTACCGGTGTGCCTGCGCGCACGTGGAACAACCTCGAGGTCAACTACCGAGCACAACTGGCCAGGTTAGAAGAAAAAAAGCGTCTTGAACATGACTTGGCTTGGTTGAAGACGATTCCCACCACTGAATTGATCAAGCGCGGGAAGATCGAAAAACACACAGACCGGGTGCTTCTGCTGAAAGCGGTATTAGGATTTTTTGGTGTCGCCGATGTGGAGGCCTGGAAAAACATTTGGTTGAGCCCTACCGTTGTCTACCGCAAGTCAGCGGTCTTTGAGGGAAAACCCGAGGTCATGGCAACATGGTTGCGACTGGGAGAGCTGGAGACAAGAGCGGTCCGATGTACCGCATTTGACAAGTCGAGATTCCGCACCGCTCTTCACGAGATACGAGCCCTCACGGTAGAAAAGCCGGAAGTTTTTGAGCCGAAAATGAAGGCGCTCTGCGCAGACGCTGGCGTTGCCGTAGTGTTTGTCCAGGAGATCAAGAACGCCCCCGTCAGCGGGGCGACTCAATGGCTGACCCCTGAAAAGGCTAAGCTCCAACTGAGCCTACGCTATAAGACCAATGACCAATTCTGGTTTACCTTCTTTCATGAAGCAGGGCATATACTTTTTGGTGGGAAAAGGGAGACCTTCATTGATCTTGATCATGCGACAGGCAAAGGGGAAAGGGAGGCCGATAACTTCGCCGCCAATCATCTGATCCCACCTCGGAGAGCAGGCGAATTGAACGCGCTAAAGAGTATGCGGGCTATCCAGGCCTTCGCCAAGTCCATAGATATTGCACCGGGAATCGTGGTAGGGCGACTCCAACACGAAAGGATTATTGGTTACGACCAGTTCAATGGGCTGAAGATACGGTATCACTGGGCGAACTAACCCGTCCTTCCGCTCAGAAGATATTTTCGGTTCTTTTGAGAGGCAACCATGAGAATCCTGGTTGGGGACATACTGCAATCAAAAGCCCAGACGCTGATCAACACGGTCAATTGCGTCGGTGTGATGGGTAAAGGGATCGCGCTCGAGTTCAAGAAGCGGTTCCCGGATATGTATGACGATTACGTCAAGCGGTGCGAACGGAGCGAAGTCAAGCCGGGCGCACCCTACATTTACAAAACCCTATTCCCGCCCCAGATCATTAATTTCCCAACCAAGGAGCATTGGAAATCCATTTCCCGACTCAGCGACATTGAGCGTGGGCTGAAACACCTGATTGGGCATTACCAGGAATGGGGGGTCACCTCGCTCGCCATGCCTCCGCTCGGGTGCGGCAACGGGCAATTGGAATGGCGGGTCGTTGGTCCCTTGATGTATCGGTTCGTCAAAGACATGGCCATTCCGGTCGAACTGTACGCCCCGTATGGCACTCACCCGAAAGAGCTGACGATGGAGTTCCTTGAACATGGCGCTAAAGCGCACACGGGGCAAACCGTCAGAAACAGACAGGCTGCGCTGAATCCGGCTTGGGTAGCGCTGGTGGAGATTGTCGCCCGCATCGAGCAACAACCGTACCACTGGCCGATTGGGAGAACGCTCTTTCAAAAGATCGCGTATGTCGCGACGAACGAGGGATTGCCGACCGGTTTGCGCTATCAGCGAGGCAGCTTCGGCCCGTTCTCAGACGATTTGAAGAGCGTGGAAACCGCGTTGGTCAACAACGGTCTGCTTCAGGAGGAACGGCGCGGGAGGATGTTCGTGGTCAAGGTAGGGCCGAATTTCAGCCGCATTCGGCAAAAGTATACATCCTACTTTGAGCAGAGGGCCGAGACCCTCGAAAAAGCGGCCGATCTGTTTATGCGAGTCAACACCGATCAGGCGGAGGTCATCACCACCGTGCTTTTTACGGCCCGAGAGTTGGCACAGGAAAGACGAGAACCTCCCTCCGAGACTGAAGTGTTA
This sequence comes from Candidatus Methylomirabilis lanthanidiphila, assembly GCA_902196205.1. Lineage (NCBI taxonomy): Bacteria > Methylomirabilota (SeqCode) > Methylomirabilia (SeqCode) > Methylomirabilales (SeqCode) > Methylomirabilaceae (SeqCode) > Methylomirabilis (SeqCode) > Candidatus Methylomirabilis lanthanidiphila. The sequence continues at coordinate 5,611 of CABIKM010000052.1, forward strand.
GAATCGGTCATGCAGTGGAAACAGAAACGTCTCCCTCCTCTCGATCAGCGCACTGTCGCCTCAACCATCCGCAACCTGGCCACGTTGAAATGGTTGGCCGTCACAGCCGACCCGAAGCTTCCGGTGCCGGAGGAAGAGGCCATCCCGGTTTAGAGACAGGTCCGGGATTAACCTTTTCGCATGTCCTGGTGACCTATCAGAAGAGAGCATGGGGGACCAGAAAGGATGCCGGTCACCTCTTGGGTTCACCAAGGCGATCCCGCCTGGTTACGATGGGCGCTCAACCGTTGCGCCCAGACGGTGCGTCTTTATTCGCCAGATAATCCGTGTTCGCGGAGGCAGGCCAGAAAGCGCGGGCCGAGCTCCTGGAGCTTGCGCAGACCCACCCCCTTGATCTGCAGGAACCCATCCTCGGTGGTGGGGCGCTCTCGCGCCATCTCGCGCAGGCTGGCGTCGCTGAAGATGAGGTAGGGCGGGATGCCCCGCTCGTCGGCCATGGTCCGGCGGAGGGCGCGAAGCGTCTCGAACAGCTCCTCATCGCTCGTCCGGCCCAGGCCCGGCGGCGCGGCTTGGCGCGTCGGTCTGGACGGCGCGACGCGCGCGGGGCGGGCGACCGTCCGAAGCAGCGGCGCCGCGTCTTCGCCCCGAAGGGCCCGACGGCCCCGTACGGTGACGTTGAGCGTCGGGTACTCGCCCTCCTCACGTATGAGGCACCCATCTCCCTCGAGCTGCTCAATCCAATTCCGGACCGTCGCCTTCGGGTGCTGTCGCAGGACGCCGTAGGTGTCCAACCGATTGTGACGCCTCGCCGCGATCTTGGCGGTTTCGGCCCCACGCAGGACGTCTGTCACGTAGTCGGCGCCGAACCGCTCCCCCATCTCTGTCACGCAGGCAAGGATCTGCAGCGCCAGCGTCGCCGAGCCATCCTCGACTGCGATCTCGCCAAGACAGACGTCGCAGGCCCCGCACCTGTCCGCGCGGTATGCCTGGCCAAAGTAGTCCACAAGGAAGCGGTGCCGGCACACGGCGCCCTGGCAATAGTTATACATCTGCTCGAGCTTCGGCAGGGCGCCCGGCGCCGGCAATCCCTCCGCCATCAGGATGGACCGCCACAGACCGAAGTCGCCGCCGGAGTAAAGCAAGAGGCACTCCGACGTCAGGCCGTCGCGCCCGGCCCGGCCCGCCTCCTGTTGGTAGTGCTCGATGGACTTGGGCATGCCGGCGTGGATCACGTAGCGCACGTCCGAGCGGTCGATGCCCATCCCGAACGCCACCGTGGCTACGATGACATCCGCCCGTTCCGTGATAAAGTCGTCCTGAGCGCGCCGTCGCTGCGCATCGGCCAACCCGGCATGATAGGCCACGGCCCGGTACCCCCGCCCGCGCAGCGCCTCGGCGAGCTGATCCACCTCCGCCCGGCGGATGCAGTAGACGATCCCGGCCGCTCCCCGGTGCCGCTCCAGCGCCTCCGTGACCTGCCGCAGCCGATCCGTGCGCCGGCGCACCCGGTAGACGAGGTTCGGGCGGTCGAAACTCCCAACCAGGACCTCGGGCTCACGCAGCGCCAACTCCGTGGCGATGTCCGCCCGCACCCGCGGCGTGGCCGTGGCCGTGAAGGCATGGATGGCCACGTCCGGAAAGGCCTCCCGAACCGCCTTGAGCTGCCGATATTCCGGGCGGAAGTCGTGCCCCCACTGGCTGATGCAGTGCGCCTCGTCGATCGCGAAGAACGCCACCCCGGCTCGCCTCAGCAACCCCAGGCAGGGAGGCAGCACCAGCCGTTCAGGGGCCACGTACAGCAGGTGGTACCGCCCGCGGGCCACGCCCGCCTCGACCTGCCGCCGCTCGTCGGTTGTCAGGCTGCTGTTCAGGAAGGCGGCCGGCACCCCGGCGGCGGTCAGACCGTCCACCTGATCCTTCATCAGGGCGATGAGGGGCGACACCACCACCGCCAGCTTCCCCATCGCCGCCGCCGGCGCCTGGTAGCAGAGCGACTTCCCGCCCCCCGTCGGGAGGATGACGATGGAGTCCCGTCCCGCCAGCACCGCCCCAATGGCCTCTTCCTGCCACGGCAGCAGCGCGTCGTAGCCCCACACCCGCTTCACGGTTCGCCTGATGTTTTCCACCGGTATCCACTCCTTGCCTTCGGCCGGGAACCCGCGACCCGGCAACTACCCAAGACGTTCGCTATTCTATCCGGACGCCCACAGAGCGCAAGGCGAATCTTCCAGACCGTTTAATCGGATGGTGTCAGCCCCTTCGGGTCTTTCGCGTGCATCCTCGGCGAGCCGGCCTTCCCCAGGAGGCTAAGGTCCTGTTCTTGACCAGCTACTAGAGATATACGTATAATATACGTGTCATGAGTAGATAGGGGGATTCGATCATGCCTAAGACAGCATTGAAAAAAGAGAAATGGACCCTATCCTTCGATCCTCGTCTCAAGCGCCTCTTGATCAAAGAAGCGCGAAAAAAGGGGATCTATCCCGTGCGCTTGTTGGAGGAGGTCGTCCGTGAGCGGTTTAACCCCTACGGCCATTCCGACGTGCAGGACAGTGTGGCGTATGTACGGGCAATACGCAAAGGGTCGCGCCGTCAATCGGACGAGTCGTTCCTCAAAGAGATCCGTGAGTGGCAAAGGTCAAACTCCTGATCGACACGGACATCTTCATTGACTACCTCAACACCGGTCTCCTCAGCGCGCTGTTCGAGGGCAAGCGGTTCGAGATCTATTATTCCGTGGTGACGAAGAAGGAGCTGTTGTCCAAGGTAGGGCTTAAAGAAGCCGAGCGCTCGGCTATCCTCCTGACGCTCAAGCGGTACCGAATCATCCCGTTGGATAAGCGGATCGCCGGGATGTTTGCCGATCTTCAGCGCACGCACCCCGCGATAGAGAAAGAGGACGCCCTGATTGCCGTGACGGCGCTAGTGCGGAGGTTGCCCCTCGTGACGCGCAACTGGAAGCACTATCGGGCTATCGAAGGACTCACGCTTTTTGCAGGGGGTGACTGAATCGACCTAGAATCACGCGCCGCTGTGGCAGGTGAAGAGTGGGGAGCCATTGGTGGAGGGTAGGGGATTCGAACCCCCGGCCTCGGCGTTGCGAACGCCGCGCTCTCCCAACTGAGCTAACCCCCCATAAGAGCAGCGTTCAGCGTTCAGCGATCAGCTTTTAGCATTGGGGCTTCCCTGATGAACTACTGATCGCCAGGACTGAAGGCGTCCATAACTTAGCGGAAAGCGACTGATTTGTCCAGTGACCTTTTTGAGCTGGGCGCAAAGCGGATCAGTCGCCTTGCCGGCGGACAACCCGCATGAGATCCTCGGTCGTGTAGATCGCCTCGATCTCGTGTCCCTTTCGCTGTAGCTCCTCGCGGCCGCCTTCTTGTCGGTCTACAAGCGCGAGCACTGTGACGATCTGAAAGCCGGCATGGAGCGCGCCATCGATCGCCTTGAGGGTCGAAGCGCCTGTCGTGACGACATCCTCAATGATTACCACTCTGGCGCCCGGCTGCTCGAATCCCTCCACCCATTTCTGGGCCCCGTGCCCCTTCGGTTCTTTTCGGACGCTGAAGGCCTGGATCGGTGTACCGTGCAGTGCGCTGTGATAGGCCACAGCGTAGGCAATCGGGTCGGCGCCGAGGGTGAGTCCTCCGACGGCGGCGATCTGCTCGCCGTCCTTTTGTTCTCTTGTCTTGATCCGCTCAAAGAATAGCCGGCCAAGGAGCGGCATTGCCTCGGCCATAAACGTCGTCGCCTTACAGTTGATGTAGTAACGGCTCTTACGGCCGGAGGCAAGGGTGAAGACCGGCTCGGCGCTGTGCTGGAAGGAGTGTTGAACCAGCAATTTCAGGAGTTGGTCTCTTGGTGTATCCACGCGGGTGAGAATACACGAGGGAGACGGGGTTGTCTAGATCGTACAGCGAGATCGCGCCTGCTTTTCCAGGTACTGCTGGTGGTATTCCTCCGCCCGGTAGAAGGTCGCGGCTGGTACGATTTCGGTAACGATCGGCTGCTGGTGCTGTCTGCTCAGTTCGAGCTTTCGCTTGGAGGCCAGCGCCGCAGCGCGCTGCTCGGCATCGTGGAAGAAGATCGCTGAGCGGTACTGTGCGCCAAGGTCCGGCCCCTGGCGATTCAGGCTGGTAGGATCATGGATCGCCCAGAAGATATTTAAGAGGTTGTCGTAGGAGACCTTCGACGGGTCATACTCTATCTGGACGACCTCTGCATGGCCGGTGGTGCCGGTGCAGACATCGTGGTACGTCGGTTTCTCAAAGGCGCCGCCCATATACCCGACCGCCGTTGAGACAACACCCGGCACCCGGCGAAACGCGGCTTCGACGCCCCAGAAACACCCCGCTCCAAACGTCGCCTTTTCCATCGGTACTCTACTTGATGGTGTAAAGTCCCCAATGTTACTTGACATCATTTCCGAAGCCGTCATTCCCGCGCAAGCGGGAATCCAGCACAGAACGACTGGATTCCGGGTCAAGCCCGGAATGACAATCACTGTAATAGGATTTCTGGAATACTACACTACTCGACGACCTGGACGCCCTTCCAGAAGGCGATGCGGCCGGCAATCTGCTTTGCGGCATCCTTGGGCACAGGGTAGTACCAGGCCGCGTCCGGATTGACCGCATCGCCGACCACGAGATCGTAGTAGGCGGCTTCGCCCTTCCAGTGACAGGTCGTATGGGTGGCGCTTTCGCGGAGATATTCGGATCGGACCGAGGAGAGGGGGAAGTAGTGATTGCCCTCGACGACGACCGTGTCATCGCTCTCGGCGATCGTCACTCTATTCCAGATAGCCTTCATGCTTCGGCGCTCTTCTTCTGGTCGGACATAAACGTCTTCAAGATGTCAATCGGGATCGGGAAGACGATGGTAGAGTTCTGCTCTGTTCCGATCTCGGTCAGCGTCTGCAGATATCGAAGTTGGATAGCGACGGGGTCCGAAGCCAGGACCCTGCCGGCCTGCGCCAGCTTTTCCGAGGCGATCAGCTCACCCTCGGCGTGGATGATCTTCGCCCGCTTTTCCCGCTCGGCCTCCGCCTGCTTGGCCATGGCCCGCTGCATCTCGTGAGGCAGGTCCACCAGTTTCACCTCGACCGCCGTGACTTTAATCCCCCAGGGATCGGTGTGCTGGTCGATGATCTGCTGGAGCCGCTGATTGATCCGTTCGCGCTCTGCCAGCAACTCGTCCAGTTCCGACTGCCCCAGAACGCTCCGCAGGGTCGTCTGCGCGATCTGCGAGGTGGCGAAGAGGTAATTCTCGACCTGGACGATCGCGCGCTCCGGGTCGATGACCCGGAAGTAGATGACGGCGTTGACCTTCATCGAGACGTTGTCCTTGGTAATCACGTCCTGAGAGGGGACATCCATCGTGACCGTCCGCAGGCTCACCCTCACCATCCGATCGATGATGGGGACCAGGAGGATCAGGCCCGGTCCGTTGCCGGCTCCGCCCAGATTGACGATTGCCTTGGCGAGACGGCCCAGGCGAAAGATTACCGCCCGTTCGTACTCAGGGAGTATGCGGACCGAGCTGGCAAGGAGAAACAGCGCCAGGATGAGGAGCAAGAGTATTGGGACCAAGCCGAACACAGTTGAGAGAATGTCCAGAGGATTCATGCCTGCCCTCCCGGTTGCCGTCGCGTTGACATTGTATCGGCTTCAACGTCCACTGTCCCTTGATCTTTACTGACGAATAACATGAGCCCCTTCAGCGCCCGGACCCTGACCTTATCGCCAGGCTCAGCCCCCTCCTCGCATTGGGCCGACCAGAGCTCCCCCTCGACAAAAACCATGCCCTCCGGACGCAAAGACGTCCGGGCCGTGCCGATCTGCCCGATGAGTCCTTCTGCGCCGGTGGTGGTCTGTTGGCGCTGCGCCCGCAGCGCCATAGTAACGAGAAAGATGAAGAAGGCCGCCGTTGCTCCAGTCGTAAGCACAATGGTGGGCAGCGAGATCCGCATGAACGGCGCAGGACTTTTGATCAGCATCATAGAGCCGAGGACCATGGCGATAATCCCGCCCACAGCAAGTATTCCGTACGACGTGACCTTGACCTCGGCGATGAACAGAATGATCGCCAGCAGGATCAGCAGCAGCCCGGCATAGTTGATGGGCAGGGTCTGAAAGGCGTAAAAGGCCAGGATCAGACAGATACCCCCGAGGACGCCGGGGAGAATCGCGCCGGGGGTCGAGAACTCGAAGTAGAGCCCGGCCAGGCCCAACATGAGCAGCATATACGCGATGGTCGGATCGGAAATGACCTTCAGAATCTTATCGCGAAGACTCATATCGAGCCGACTGACCTCGACCCCCTTGGTGTGCAGGACGACCGTGCCCAGGGTTGTCGTAACCTCCCGCCCATCCAGTGCTACAAGCAGGTTGTCCAGCTTATCGGCCACGAGGTCGATAATCTTGAGGTTGAGCGCCTCCTTCTCGGTCGCGGAGACGCTCTTGCGCACCGCGTCCTCGGCCCACTGAACATTCCGGCCGCGCTGTTCGGCGATGGTCCGGATATAGGCGGCCGCATCGTTGGTGACCTTCTTGTTCATCTCTTTATCCATGGGACCGCCCATGTTGACCGGGTGGGCGGCGCCGATATTGGTGCCCGGCGCCATGGCAGCGATGTGGGCCGCCAGTGTAATGAAGGCGCCGGCGGACGCAGCGCGGGCGCCCTTGGGCGAGACATAGACGATGATCGGGCGTTCGGCGGCGAGCATCTCCTTAATAATGGAGCGCATCGACAGATCGAGACCGCCCGGGGTGTCCAGTTCAATGATCAGCGCCTGAGCGACCTCGCGGTCGGCCTGTTTGATCGCGCGGATGATGTAGTCCGCTGTGCTGGGCGCGATGACGCCTTCGACCTGAATCGCCAGTATAGGTCGGGCAGCGGGCTCTGACTTCGAATATGTGGCGGCGGGCCACGCCAGCGCGATCCCTATCAGCGTCCACCAGACAATGAGCCGTTTGGTCATGTGTGCACTCAACTTATAGAGAGATCAATCATGTCATACGCCGGAGGCGCGAGTCTGACTCTTGGCCTGCTGCCATAGCCGCTCCAGCTCCTCAAGGTCGAGCTCCCCGAGGCGGCCGCCGTCTCGTCGCAGCGCCTCCTCCATACACTGGAACCTGGCCGTGAATCGCGCAACGCTTTTGCGAAGCGCCTCCTCTGCGTTCAAGTTCAGGAACCTGGCAAGATTGACCAGGCTGAACAGGACATCTCCCAATTCCTGCTCAATCGCCTCCGGCGCAGCGGATCCCATGGCCTCTTTAAGTTCGCCAAACTCCTCCTCGACCTTCGCCGTCACGCCCGAGATCTCAGGCCAGTCAAAACCGACCCGCGAGGCCTTGTCCTGCAACCGTTGGGCGCGGAGGAGGCCGGGTAGCTCCCTGGGGACGCCGTCCAGCGCCGAGACGGGCGCTACGGCCGCAGCATCACGCTCCTTGCGCTTCAGTTCCTCCCATTGCTCCAGGACCTCGCCGGCCGTAGAGGCCGTGCTGTCGCCAAACACATGGGGGTGGCGGCGTACCATCTTCTCGGTCGTCGCCGCCACGACCTGCCCTATGGTAAACTCACGCCGTTCGGCCGCGATCCGGGCATGAAACACGATCTGAAAGAGCAGATCGCCCAGTTCCTCCATCATCTGCTTGGGGTCCCCCTCGTCGATCGCTTCGACCACTTCATAGGCTTCCTCGATCAGGAACGGCTTCAGGGTCTGCCGCGTCTGCTCCCTGTCCCAAGGGCATCCGCCCTCCCCCCGCAGCCGTTCCATGAGTCGCACCAACGCATCGAACTGCTCTCCGCTTGCCTCCGCCATTGGGCCTCCTTGGAAAAAGCGATCAGCTATCAGCGTTCAGCCATCAGCACGTGGGCATTCAGACTGAAGACCGAAAGCTGAAGTCTCATGTCAGCTATTCGCCACCTCCTCCTTCAGTCTTCCTACCTTCAGCCTTCAGCCTATCCGCACGATGTATCCCCTTAATCAGTATAGTCTCCATCTGTACTCCGGGCAAAGCGAATCTCCAGCAGGCCGACGCAGGCACAAATTACTTTGACAAGGGAAAGATGAAAGGCTAACGTACCCAGTTTACGCAATCTTTACGAGGTCACCATGGAATCGTTCTATATCAGCCTGGCCTTTGGCTGCGCCGCCGCCGCGGCGAATGTGGCCGGCGGGCTCCTGATTACGATCAAACGGCGATGGGACGAGGTGCTGCTGAAACACTTCGTTGCCCTCGGGACCGGCTTTATGCTGGGGGCCGCCTTCCTCGGGATGGTGCCGGAGAGCGTTCGTCTGACCGACCACGCCCCCCTGCTGATTCTCGGCGGCTACCTGCTGATCCACTTTGCTGAGCATACGCTGGCGTCTCATTTTCACTTCGGCGAGGAGACTCACGTCGAGGCGGTTCTGGCGCCGTCGGTCAGCCTCTTCGCCCTGACGGGTCTGTTGGTCCACACCTTCTTCGACGGGGTGTCGATCGCATCCGGGTTTCATGTCAGCACCGAACTGGGGGTGTTAATTTTCGTCGCGGTGGCGCTTCATAAGATCCCAGAGGGGTTTACGGTCGGTTCCATCATGTTGGCGTCCGGCAGGAATCGCACAATGGCTGTCGCATCCTCGGTGGCGCTCGGTGTATCGACGATCTGTGGCGTGTTATTTGCGTCTTACCTTGAAGGGCTGCTGGGGTATCGGCTGGCCGTGTCGGCAGGGGTGATGATCTATGTGGCCGCCTCAGACCTGATGCCGGAGGTGAACCGCGAGAAGGGGATCCGTATGGCGCTGATGGTGTTCGTCGGGGTTCTGCTGTTTTACCTGACCGAGCAGTTACTTTCCGGTCTCGGCCACTGAGATCCGTCTGGCGCACGCGAAGCGGCTACACCGATTGTTCTTGCGTCCGGTAGGCGGGTTGGGTATATAATACCACCCGTAATTACGACTGACCAATGGGAGGCTGTGTGAGGAAGAGACGGCATGTTGCGATAGTCCTGGCTGGCCTCGTCCTGCTGTCGGTAGGACCGGCGTTCGGGGAAATCTATTATCGAACTGACGAGGATGGGCTTGTACACTTTACCAATGCGCCGACCGCACCGCAGCACAGGCTGCTCCAACCGAGGGTATTGCCCGCCGCTACCAGATTGACCGCCGCAAACATGTCGGAGCTGATCGATGCCCTCGGCGCCGAGTATGAGCTTGATCCCGCCCTTATCAGGGCCGTGATTCAGGTTGAGTCAAACTTCAACCGCAAGGCGATCTCGCCGAAGGGGGCGCAAGGGCTGATGCAGCTTATGCCGGGTACCGTCTGGCGCTTTTCCGTGGGAGATGTTTACGATCCCCACGAAAACATCGGCGCCGGCGCCCGGTACCTCCGCCAGCTCCTGGACCTGTTTCAGGGAGACCTTTCGCTGGCGCTGGCCGCCTATAATGCCGGAGAAAACGCGGTCCTTCGATATAAGGGCGTACCGCCCTACGCGGAAACCCGAGGCTATGTGACGAAAGTGCTCAGTCTCTACCGGCGCGAGCAACGGGAACGTCAAGCGGACAAGCCGATCAAGGCGCTCGCCAGGACAGTCGCGGTACAGCCGCCGCCTCCACCCCCGGCCATCTATAAGGCCGAAGCGTCCGACACGATTCTGTACTCGAATATCCCGCCGATCGTTCAATCCCCCTAGACGCGTAACAGGCGGTCTTCCCCTGGTCCTCTAGCGTTCCGGGCTTACGCCAGGGTCACACGCCGAGCAATTTGTTGTAGGTCGCTGCATCAAAACCGACGATGAGCGTACGATCCTTCCGGAGGGTCGGGGCTCGCAGGTTCCCGCTCGGTCCCAGCAGGAGCTTCAGGAGCTGTGCCGTATCCGGCGTGTTCTTCCGCAGGTCAACGTAGATAACTTTCTGCCCTTTCGTCGCGTAGATTTCGTCCACCTCTCGGGCCAGCGCGAGCGCTTCGTTCCCCTTCAGGGTCGTTTTTTTTGCATCTACCTGCAACGCGATCTCGATACGATGTTTCGCAAGAAACTCTTGCGTCTTGACGCAGGACTTTCATCCGGGGCGGTGGTACCTCCAATCGATTCGTCCCATCGATATTCCCTCCGATATGCCGTTCATCGTGAATACGGACCAGTGCTTCATTGCAAAAGTTAGCGCATATAAATCGTCATACCGGCGCAAGCCGGTATCCAGAACTCCCAAACCCCCATCTTGTCGGATGCGCGAATTGCGTGCAAGAAGAAAGTGTGTGTCGTTTCGCCTCACATAGCCGAAAAAAGCTTGACACGATGGCCTTCTCAAATTAAATTATAGGCTTTGCGACTACGCACCAATAGGGTGTTTGGGTGAGAACTGAGAACGTTAACCGGTAAAGTTGGAAAGGAGAAGGAGGAATGTCGATGCGTGACATCATGGTTGGCGAGTCATTGGTAGGTGATGGGAATGAGGTGGCACATATTGACCTGATGATCGGCCCCAAGAACGGCCCGGTCGGCGCCGTCTTGGCACAGCGCCTCGCTCAGCAGTCTGCGGGTCACAGCGCCCTCTTGGCGGTGGTGGCGCCGAACTTGCTGGCGAAGCCTGCGACGGTGATGTTCAACAAGGTGACGATCAAAGGGGCAAAACAGGCGGTTCAGATGTTCGGCCCCGCCCAGGCCGCTGTGGCGAAGGCCGTGGTAGATAGCGTTGCGGAAGGCGTCATCCCGGCGAAGGATGCTGAAGACCTGGCGATCGTGGTCGGCGTGTTTATTCACTGGGAGGCCGACGACAATAAAAAGATCTTTGACTTTAACTACCAGGCGACCAAAGAGTCGATCGCGCGGGCATTGGCCGAGCAGCCCTCGATGAGTGACATCCTGGCGCAGAAGGATAAGGTCAAGCATCCCTTTGCGTAGTTGAAACGATACGAGGCGGGCTTAACGCACACGATCATCTACATTGAAGGGGCTGCCGGGCGACCGTGGAGGGCCTGATGGGCCTCTTGCCCGTCGGCCCCTTTGATTTGTTCCGTTGAGTGAGGACCTAATGGCGATAGAGCGTAAGCATCTGCTGTATTTTTTGACGACGGAAAGCCAGCCGAGCCCGTTCGACATCAACATGGCGTATGACGCGGGCTTCCACGCCGTCATTCCGTATGGTAGCGTGAACGAGGAATCGGCAGTCCTCCTGGTGCAGGATATCATCTTCTCGCGCGGGCCAAAAGGCGCCAAGTTCAGCGCGCTCTTTATCGGGGGCAACGACATCGAGTCGGCAGAACGGATCCGCCAGGCCGCCGCAAAGAGCATGTTCCCCCCCTTCCAGGTGTCGATGATGATCGATCCCAAGGGGTCGTATACGACAGCCGTGGCGCTGGTCGCCAAGGCGGAGAAGGCGCTCGGCGGATTGTGCGGCAAACAGGTGGCCATCCCGGGTGGAACAGGCCCGGTAGGCATCGTGGCTTCGATGCTCTGCGTGAAGCTGGGGGCCGAGGTGATCATCGGTTCCAGGCAACTGAGCGGCGTACAGCAGTTGGCCGAGCGGCTGTCGGCGCAGACGGGGGGCTCCGTGAAGGGTGCTGCGATGGCGACGGATGAGGACAAGATTTCCCACCTGCGCGGCGCTGACGTGATCCTGACGACCGGCAAGGCAGGCATCCAGATGATTTCCGAAGGGGTCCTGAAAGCGCTTCCGTCCGGCAAACTTGTGGCCGACGTCAATGCCGTTCCCCCGACCGGTATCTTCAACTTGGCGCCGAATGATGACATGAAGGAGGTCGTACCGGGTATCAAAGGAATCGGCGCGCTCGCCGTCGGGGTCTTGAAATACGATGTCGAGATTGAAATGCTTGAAACGATTCGGACCTCAGAGAAGTTTACGGTTCTCGACCAGAATCAGGCCTTGGAGATCGCCCAGAGGCGGCTGTCTATCGGGGGATCGAGGGCATAGCGGCTTTCTTGGGTCCTGTGGTAAGATACTGTTATTAGGATAGGAGTGTGAATCAGGTGCCTGAGACACAGTTCATATTAATTACCGGTCGATCGACCAAACAGGGCAAGTCGCTCCATCTCGGCAAGGAAGCTGCAGAGTATCGAGAAGAGGTCTCGACCTTGCAAATGAACCTCAAGGATCTTGAAGCCTTAGGGTTGCAGGATGGGGGTCAGGCGCAGGTCAAATCCAACTACGGTTCGATCGTTGTTAAATTGAAAAAAACCGATATCCCGCAGGGGATCGTCTTTATTCCTTACGGAGAATTGAGCAATGTCCTGATCGGTCCCGATACCCAGGCGACAGGGATGCCCGATTCAAAAGGGATCACGGTGGAGGTCGAGCGTCATGGCTGAGAGCGTTGCCGTAAAAGAACCGACTACAAAAGAACCGTATGTGATGACGGGCGTCGTCTGCCCCTATTGCGGCGTGACCTGCGACGATCTTGAGGTCCGGGTCGAGAACGGAAAGATCACAGAGGTCAAAAACGCCTGCGTCCTGGGGAAGGACACCTTCCTTCATCACCTGGAGGGATTGTCGACCCCGCGGCTGTACGGCAAACCGGCGACGGTCGACGAGTGTATCGACGCGGCGGCAGAGATTCTTGCCAAGGCCAAGTACCCCCTCATCTATGGACTCGACTCCACGGAGCTGGGCGCGCAGCGGGCGTCGATCGAGTTGGCCGATCTGATCGGCGCCAATATCGATCATACCTCCTCGGTCTGTCACGCGCCGAGCTATCAGGCGGTGATGACCGTCGGCATCCCGACCGTGACGTCCGGAGAAACGAAGAACCGGGCCGATCTGGTGATCTTCTGGGGATGTAATCCGGCCGAAGCGCACCCACGGCACGCCACTCGATACTCGGTGACCGTAAAGGGGATGTTTACCCCCAGGGGCAAGAAGGACCGGATGGTTATTCATGTCGATGTCAGGCCGACGCCGACCACGCGAATCGCCGACGCCTTCATCCAGATGAAACCGAACTCCGATTACGAGGTCATCTCTGCGCTCAGGGCGCTCGTGAAGGGCCACGAACTGCCACAGGCCGAGGTTGGAGGCATACCGGTCGATGAGCTGAAGGCCCTGGTAGAAAAGATGAAGAGCGCCAAGTTTGGGATCGTCTATTGGGGAATGGGCCTGACCCAGACCAGGGGAAAATATCTGAATCTCGTCGCGCTGCTCAAGCTGGCTCAGGATCTGAATCAGTTCACAAAATTTTCGTGCGCCGCGATGAGGGGTCACGGCAATGTGGTGGGCATGGCCCAGGTATTGACATGGCAAACCGGCTTTCCCTTCCACGTCAATATGAGTCGCGGCTATCCTCGATTCAACCCCGGAGAATTTTCGGTGGTCGATATGCTGGCCCGCAAAGAGATCGATGCCGCGCTGGTGATTGCCGGCGACGCCATCGGGAACTTTCCCGGGAGCATGGCAGAGCATCTGAAAACGATTCCGCTGATTGCCATCGATCCCAAAGAGAGCGATACGACCAGGGTGGCCGACATTGTGATTCCGTCGGCGCAGGGTGCCATCGGCGCCGGGGGAATGGCGTACAGGATGGACCACATCCCCCTGATGTTCAAAAAGGTGGTTGAGTCACCCTACCCCTCGGATCGGGAGATCCTCGACCGTATCATCGCGAAGGTGAAGGCGATGAAGAGTCGCGGCGCTGGCGCTCCCGCCCCGGCTGGTAGAGGCTGAGGATAATAGACATGGGACGCTCATTCAGAATTGTCGGCGGTGAGGTCTATGATCCGGCCAACGGGATCAATGGGACGATCAAAGAGATCTGTGTTGAGAATGGAAAGATTGTAGAGTCCTGTAGCGGGCCCGCGGAGGTCATCGACGCGAGCAACTTGGTCGTCATGCCGGGCGGGGTCGATATTCATACCCATATCGGCAGTCCGGCGGTCAATGCGGCTCGAGGGTTCAGGCCGGAGGATCACCGGCACATGCACTTCAGCAGCAAGCCCGGTCTCAGGTCCGGCGTCGGCGCTACGGTTCCTTCCACCTTTGCGACCGGCTACCTCTACGCCCAGATGGGCTATACCACGGTGATGGAGGGCGCCAACGCACCTATCGGCGTTCGGCATACCCATGAGGAGCTCATCGACATCCCGATCGTCGATAAGGGACTGTATATCGAGTTGGGCAGCAATGAGTTTATCCTGAAGTTCATCAAGGCGGGCGAGATGGACAAGGCCAAGCGATATGTCGCCTGGCTTCTGCGGTCGTTGAAGGCGTACGGCATCAAGCTGGTCAACCCCGGCGGGGTCGAGCAGTGGAAGTACGGCAAGGATGTCGACAGTCTGGACGACAAGGTCCACTACTTCGACGTCACGCCGCGCCAGATCCTGAAGACGCTCTCCTGGATCAACGAAAGTCTCGGCCTGCCCCACTCGATCCACCTGCACGCTAATCGCCTGGGCACGCCCAACAACTACCTGACGACGTTGGACACGATGCGGACGCTGGAGGGTTCCAGGCTTCATGTGGCGCACGCCCAGTTCCACAGCTACGGCGGAGAAAACTGGGGCGGTTTCTGCTCAAAGGCGTCTGAGATCGCGGAGTACATCAATACCCATCCCAACATCACGACCGATATTGGCCAGATCGTCTTCGGCGACGCCACCACCATTACGGCGGACGGCCCGTGGCAGTACCGGCTGTACAAGCTCAGCAAGAATAAATGGTACAACCAGGACGTAGAGGTCGAGACGGGATGCGGGATCGTCCCCTATACCTATCGCGAGAACAACTTTGTGAACGCCCTGCAATGGGCCATCGGGCTGGAGTTGTTCCTCCTGATCCGCGATCCGTGGCGGGTGTTCCTGTCCACCGACCATCCGAACGGCGGCCCCTTCTACCTCTATCCCTGGATCATCAGGCTGCTGATGGATAAACCGTTCCGAGATGAGATGCTCAAGCGCGTTCATAAGCGCGTGGCGTCGGAGACGATCCTGTCGAGCCTCGACCGCGAGTATACCCTGTCGGAGATCGCCATCATCTCCAGGGCGGGACCCGCGAGGGCGTTGGGACTCCATCACAAGGGCCACCTGGGGGTCGGGGCGGACGCCGATATCACCATCTACGCCAAGGACAGCGATCGCGAACAGATGTTCGAGCATCCTGTTTATACTATCAAAAGCGGCGAGACGGTGCTGCGGGACGGCGAGATCGTTGCCAGTCCAGACGGGAAGACCCTGTTTGTGATCCCGCCGGATGTCGGCGAGATGGACCCCAGCTTCAAGACCGAATTCGAAAACTTCTACACGATCCGGTATCAGAATTTTCCGATCGATATCGAGGACATCCCTCACCGGGAGGCGATTCCGGTGGGAGCGCCTCGATGATACGGTTGTTGGTCTGACGGAGACGCGATGGAGATTAACGGCGTTTGCATTGACGAGACCTATGCAGAGGCATTCGGCATGTATGCCAGTCGGGTGCTGATTACCGCGTGCAGTAAGGCGTGGGCGCTGGAGGCGGCGCGCAGCATGGCCGGGTACGGTACCTCGGTCATCGGCTGCGGTTGCGAGGTGGCGATTGAGGGGACCGAACCGGCGGAGACGCCGGACGATCGCCCCGGTGTGAGTGTGATGTTGTTCGCCCTGTCGAAAAAGGGGGTACAGGAACAACTCATCAACCGAATCGGCCAGTGTGTGATGACCTCTCCGACCTCGGCCTGTTACAACGAGCTGGAGGCGGAAGACCGGTTGTCCATCGGGGGCAAGCTCAAATTTTTCGGCGATGGATTTCAGATCAGCAAGCGCTTCGACGCACAACTGACCGGCAACGGCGGCGGCCCCCGGCGTGTCTGGCGAATCCCGGTGATGGACGGCGAGTTCATTGTGGAAGACCGGTTCGGTGTGCAGAAGGGTGTGGGCGGCGGCAACTTCCTGCTGTTGGGGCGCGAGCTGCCTGCGACCCTGCAGGCCGCGGAGCGGGCGATAGAGGCGATGCGGAAGGTGCCGGGCGTCATCATGCCCTTTCCGGGCGGCGTTGTCAGATCCGGCAGCAAGGTCGGCTCGCGCTACAAGTTCCTCAACGCCTCCAGCAACACGGCCTTCTGTCCCTCGCTGCGAGGGGCGGTGAAGAGCGAACTGCCGGAAGGAGTCGGGGCGGTGCTCGAAGTCGTCATCGACGGCCTGACGCCGGAAGCGGTAGGCGAGGCGATGCGGGTCGGCATCCTGGCCGCGTGCGGTCCCGGCGTCATCAAGATTTCCGCCGGGAACTACGGCGGGAAGTTGGGCAAACATCACTTTCACCTCCATCAACTGTTGGCTGAGCGCTGATATCCTGCATTATTGGTCGCACGAGTGGACGTCATTCCCGCGAAAGCGGGAATCCAGAAGACGCTGGATTCCGGATCAAGTCCGGAATGACCAACTGCCTGAGATTGATGTCGTCATGTATAGCTGACGGCTCATTTGTGAAAAGAGGGTAGCATGCCACCAGTCGTACTTCATACGAAAGAGATCTCTACGAATATTCCGCTCGAGGCCGAGTCGATCTCGCCGGATCGGTTCGTGCAATGCAGCCAGGCAGAGATCGAGGCCATGCCCGTGGCGTTGGGGAACGAGACTCACCGACTTGGCGACTTCTTCAAGGTCGAGGGGGAGCGGTCGGACGAGATCGTGATTGAAGGCTGCGCAGGACGGGTCAAGTGGATCGGCTCAGAGATGACGCGGGGGCGCGTCGTCGTCCGCGGCGACGTCGGGATGCACGCCGGATCGTACATGCGGGGCGGTGAGATCCTCGTCGAGGGGAATGCCGACGACTTCCTGGGCGTTGAAATGCAAGGCGGGCTGATCCGGGTGAAGGGCAATGCCAGGCATCGTGTCGGGGCCGCCTATCGCGGGAGCAAGTACGGCATGCAGGGCGGGGTCATTCTGGTCGACGGTAACGTCGGACATGAAGTGGGCGCCTATATGCGGCGAGGCGTCATCGTCATCAAGGGGAATGCCGAGGATTTTCTGGGCGGCATGATGATGAACGGGACAATCTGTCTCTTTGGTCGGGCGGGCATCAGAACGGGGGGCGGCATGCAGAAGGGGACGATTGTCTGCCTGCAGCCCATTGACCTGCTGCCGACCTTTGCCTATGACTGCACCTACGCGCCGGTCTTTCTCCGGATGCTGTTCAAGGGGCTCAAGCAGCTCGGGGTTGAGTCTCCCGCTGCCGCGAATGGCCTCGTTCGGCGCTATCATGGCGACCTGGCCGATGTCGGCAAGGGCGAAATCCTGATCGCCGCTTGAGGAGAATAGGAACGTGTCGCTCAGTATGAATCGCCGGGCCGTTGAGATCCTGAATCGGATGTCGGATCAGGCTTCCGCACTCGGGATCTCGGTATCGACGTTGAAGAACGGCACCCGTCTTGTCGATCTCGGGGTCAAGGTTCCGGGAGGTCTGCTGGCCGGCAAAGGGCTGGCGGAGATCTGCCTTGGCGGGCTGGGAGAGGTCTCGTTCCTGCCGCTCGACTACGGCGACTTCTCGTTCTCCGGGATCAGTGTGGCGATCGACGGGCCGGTGCTCCCGTGCCTCGGTTCACAATATGCCGGCTGGCGGGTCCATCGCGGAAAGTTTTTTGGGATGGGGTCGGGGCCGGCCAGGGCGCTCGCGCGGACCGAGGAGCTGTACGAGACGATTCGTATCCAGGACGACGCCGACTCGGCGGTCCTGGTGCTGGAGAGCGGCCGCCTGCCGGATGAAGAGGTGGCCGAGTACGTGGCGGAGAAGTGCGGCGTCAATCCGGATCGCGTCTCCCTGGCGGTTGCAGCCACGCGCAGTGTGGCCGGGGCGGTGCAGATCGCAGCGCGGTCCGTAGAGACGGCGATGCACAAACTATTCGAACTCGACTTCGACGTCACCAAGACGCTGACCGGCTTCGGAACCTGTCCGATCGCGACCCCTTCCGCCGACGATCTGACGGCCATCGGACGGACCAACGACTGCGTCCTGTACGGCAGCAAGGTCTATTTGACGGTGTCGTCGACCGATGACGAGATTGCGGCATTGATCGACAAGATCCCGTCCTGCGCGTCGCGAGACTACGGCCAACTGTTCCGCGATCTGTTCAAGCGGTATGACGGCGACTTCTATAAGATCGACCCGTTCCTCTTCAGCCCGGCCAAGATCGCCATCACCAACGCCGCCAGCGGCCGGACCTTCAGGGCCGGACGCTTCAATGCCGAGTTGCTGCAGACCTCTCTCCTTAGTTGATCAGAAATGCTGTCAGCCGACAGCGATCAGCGTTCAGCAAGATTCTGGAAAACTCCAGGTTGTACCGATGAGCATGGATATTGGCGCTTGGCACCCCCTCACCTCAATCCTCTCCCCCAAGTGAGGGGAGAGGAGGTCTTTTTGGCTGGTCTCGCTGCTCGTAGCGGTGTACAGTTCTTTTCCCCCTCGCCCCCATTTGGGGGAGGGTGGGAGTGAGGGGGAACTTTCCAAGTGAGAATCGGAATCCTCGCCGATAGAAAAGGGTGGCACGTCGAGATCCTTGCGAAGGCGCTGGCGCGACGCGGCTGCCGGGCCGATTTTCTACCCATTACCCGGCTGACGGCTCGCGTCCCGGGTGATCCGCTTGTCACGGTGAACGGCGAATCCCTCGAATCGTACGATGCGCTGCTGATCCGGACGATTCCGGAAGGGTCGTTGGAGCAGATCGTCTTCAGGATGAATGCGCTGCACCGGCTGGAGGCGGCCGGGGTGCGGATCATGAATCGGCCCAGTCCGCTGGAACAGACCGTCGACAAGTATTATACGTCCAGCCTGCTCGCGTCGCGCGGTCTGCCGACGCCTCGAACGGTGGTGGCCGAGGGGTTCGACGACGCGATGGCGGCCTTCCAGGAACTCGGCGACGTAATCGTCAAGCCGCTCTTCGGCGCCGGGGGGCGGGGGATGGTGCGGGTGAGCGACGCCGACGTCGCCTATCGAGTCTTTCGCACCCTGACGCTGACCCGGAGCATCTTCTATATCCAGGAATTTGTCCCGCACGGCAATTACGATCTTCGGGGTCTGGTCATAGGGGATCAGGTCGTTGCCGCCATGCGACGCCAGTCGGACGGGTGGCGGCACAACGTTTCGCAGGGCGCGCGGCCGGAAGCCTGCGTTATGGATGACGACGCGACCCGCCTCTGCCTTCAGGCCAGCAGGCTCCTCGGGACCGATTATGCCGGAATCGACCTGCTCCAGACTCCCTACGGCTACACGGTCGTGGAGGTCAACAGCATCCCCGGATGGTCCGGCCTGCAGCGGACGACGGAGGTTGATCTCGCCCAGGAGATCGCCGACCACCTCCTCAGCGTGCTTCGCCCCTAGTCAATGAACGCTCTTCACGCTCGACGCTCCACGCTCGACGCCGATTCGGTCTCCCTCTCCGCCCAACTCGCCTGCCTCATGGAGGTCAGCGCCGACAAGCCTGGGAACGTCACCCCGTTCGCCGACTTTGCCGACACCCGCTATACCGACTTTCTGGCTAGCTCTGTGATCCTGGGACAGGTGCTACGGAAGGCGGCTACGGCGGCAACCGGCTCGCTGGTCCTTAACGCGGTTCAGCAGACGAAGCGGCTGGTCGGTCGGAACACCAACCTGGGTATCGCGCTCCTCTTCGCCCCCCTGGCCAAGGCGGCTCTCCGCAAGGAACACCGAACGCTCCGGTTGCGCCTTCGCAGTGTGCTGGCCGCCATTACGCCCTACGATGGGCAACGGGTCTACGAGGCGATACGCCTGGCAGCCCCAGGCGGCCTTGGGCAGGCCGACCGGTTGGACGTCCGGGCGACCCATGGCAGGGTCTCGCTCCTTGAGGCGATGCGCGCTGCCGCCGATCGGGATTCGATCGCGCGCGAGTATGTCACCGACTTCGAAATTACCTTCACCATCGGCGCTCCGACACTTACAGGATACCTTCAGGAGTTCGGCGATCCGGAGGCCTCGGTCATTCAAACCTATCTGACGCTGCTTTCCCGGGTACCGGATTCCCTGATCTCGCGTAAGTGCGGGGTCCGTGAGGCCGCCAAGGTGTCACGGGAGGCAGAAAAGATCCTCGCCATCGGTGGGGTGCGCACTGAGCAGGGGTGGCAAAGGCTTCAACGATGGGATCGTGCCCTCCGTAGGGACGGTAACCGGCTCAATCCAGGGACGACTGCCGACCTGACCGCCGCCGCCCTCTTTGTGGTGGCGTTAGAGCGGGGGATGACATTTGTGCTGGGGAACAGCGCAACCTAAAATCAACGGTACGCTCCACAGCTCTTTGGCTCTCTTTCCTGTTTACCTTTTCAACCCTCATGCTCGATCCGACGGCCGCGATGGTACATCTTGCCTAAAATACCGGTATCTACTATAGTTCACCATATGTCATCTTAAGGCAATATAGACTCTACCACGTCAACGTACACTAGCGTATGGAGCGCCGACTTCTTCATTGAATTTCTGACTCGTGACATTAAAGGGGGACGGATATGGGCGGCCTGGATAACATATTCAGCCCAAAGACGATTGCTGTAATTGGCGCCTCTGAGAGCCAAGGTTCTGTGGGACGAGCGATCATGGAGAATCTCCTCACGCAAAAGACGGCACCGATCTTTCCGGTCAATCCCAAACGGCAAAAGATCCTGGGGATAGACGCCTGCATCAGGATTGCAGAGGTCCCGGAGCCGGTCGATCTTGCGGTCATTGCCACGCCTGCGCACACCGTTCCTGATCTTGTCGGAGAGTGCGGAGAGGCCGGGGTAGGGGGGATCGTCATCATCTCCGCAGGGTTCAAGGAGGCCGGCGAAAAGGGGAGGGGGCTGGAGGACCGGATTCGGGAGACCCGGAAACGGTACGGCATGAGAATCATCGGACCCAATTGTCTCGGTGTTATCCGGCCCATTACAGGACTGAACGCCTCTTTTCTGAACGTCCGTCCTGAAGCGGGGAGGATCGCCTTCATCTCCCAGAGCGGGGCGCTGGGGAGCGCCATTCTCGACTGGGCCATGCACGCGCATATCGGCTTCAGCCTCTTTGCATCCCTCGGCTCCATGATGGATGTCGATTTCGGGGACCTGATCGATTTCCTGGGCGACGACCCGAACACCAAGAGCATCATGCTCTACATGGAGGGTATCGGGAATGCGAAGAAGTTCATCAGTGCCGCCAAGGGGTTTGCAAGGAATAAACCGATCATCGTGTTAAAACCCGGGAGATTTGCCGAGAGTGCAAGGGCCGCGTTGTCGCATACCGGATCGATGGGGGGCGAAGATCGCACATGCGATGCCGCCTTCAAACGGGTTGGTGTCGTCAGGGTCAGAGATATTGCGGATCTGTTTAATGTGGCAGAGGTTCTGCACGCGAAGCATCTCCCGAAAGGGCCCGAGATCGCGATTGTCACGAATGCGGGAGGCGCCGGGGTCATTGCGACGGATACGTTGATAGGGCTGGGCGGACGGCTTGCGCAACTGACGGATGACAGCATCAGGGCGCTGAACGCTCATCTCCCCGCGTATTGGAGCAAGGCCAACCCGGTAGACGTCTTGGGGGATGCGGACACCTTGCGGTACGAGAACGCCGTCACGACCTGCTTGAATGATCCCGGCGTCAACGGCGTCATTACGATCTATACGCCGCAGGGGACCGCGCGACCGGATGAGGTCGCCAAGCGCTTCACCGAGATCGCCGATCAGAGTCGTAAACCGTTCATTGCTGTGTGGATGGGCGGGGGACAGGTCGAAGGCGCGCGGGCCATCACCCTTCAGCACAACATCCCCACGTATGCGACTCCGGAAGAGGCCGTGAAGACCTACCTCTACATGTACCGGTACGGCCGGAATCTTGAGCTCCTGTATGAAACCCCCGGACAATTGTCGGTGGACCAGGCGCCGCCCAAACACAACCTCAAGGCATTTGTTGCGGAACTGTACAAAGAGGGGAGAACGCTCCTGACGGAGAGAGAATCGAAGCGGTTTCTCGTGAATTACGGCATCCCCACGGTCAAACCGTATCTGACGAAGAATCTGGAAGAAGCCCTGAGCCTGGCGAATTCGGTCGGATACCCGGTCGTCCTGAAGATTGTGTCTCCCGATATCGTTCATAAAAGCGACGTCGGCGGTGTCATGACAGGGATTGATTCCGACCGGGAGCTGAAGAGCGAATATGGACGTCTGATCAAAAGGGTTCAGAAGAAGGCCCCGCAGGCGAGCATCTCCGGGATCTCTATTCAGAAGATGGTGGGAAAGATCGATTATGAGCTGATCCTGGGGATGAAAAAGGATAAAGACTTCGGTTCGGTGATCCTCTTCGGAATGGGAGGGATCGGGGTCGAGATATTTCAGGACTTCTCTATCGGCCTCCCCCCGTTGAACCAGACCCTGGCAAGAAGACTGATGGAAGAGACGAAGGTCTTTAGAATGATCCAGGGCTACCGGGGGAGACTGCCTGCGGATATGCAGCAGTTAGAGCAGATCCTGGTGAGCTTTTCCAATCTGGTCGTCGATTTTCCGGAAATTGCCGAGATCGACATTAACCCCCTCGCTATCTCCGAAGGGAAGGCCTGCGCCCTCGATGCCAGAATCATCCTCGACCGGGAGGCTATCGGGTACGCCGGCCCATACCCCCATCTCGTGATTGCCCCGTATCCCACGGGATATGTGATCCCATGGCGATTGAACGACGGGACCGAGGTGCTCTTGCGGCCGATCCGGCCGGAAGACGAACCGCTGGAGCGTGAAATGCTTTCAACCCTGTCCGAAGAGACATTGCGAGGGAGATTCTTTCAGGTGTTAAAGCATATCACCCATGAGATGCTGATTCGGTTCTGCAACATCGATTACGACCGTGAGATGGCGATCGTGGCGGAGCTGCGGGAGGGGGAGAAGAGACGAATCATCGGAATCGGCAGGTTGATTATCGAACCGGATGGCAAGCGCAGCGAGTTCGCCGTCGTGGTACACGATGACTTTCAGGGGAAAGGCCTGGGCTACAAACTCGTGGACATGCTCATTGGCGTCGCCCAGGATAAGGGGCTGGGCGAGGTCGCCGGTACTGTCCTTACCGACAACATGAATATGCTCCGGGTCTGTGAGACCCTCGGGTTTAAGACGACCCACCAGCCTGAAGGGGTGAGCAGCGTCCGGCTGATGTTGAAGTAAAAAGGCCAGAGAGGCGAAGCGGCTGGTCGGTCGGACCAACCTTGGCATCGTGATCTGTCAGGAAAGCGGGGCTGCCAGGGCAGCCATATTGGAGGGCTCTGCCATGCGAGCCTGCGGTTCCGTCTCCTCAGACGTCTGGAGTTCGAAAAATTCAATCAGGTGGCCGGCAACGGCTTTTTTCTGCTTATCCACCGTGATCACATGGTAGCAGTCATCGAGTAAGATCAGGCGCTTCCGTATCGAAGCGATGCCGTTGTGCACCAGCTCGCCATTACGAGGGCCGGTGATATCGTCTTCGCGGGCCTGGAGGATCAAGGTGGGCGCCGTCACCTCACCCAAGCGACGACGGACGAGCGTGGAGAGCCGATCTATATTGGTCAAGGTCTTCAACGGAAAGATCGGATACCCCATCGTGGCTGCCAAAGGGGCACTGATCGCTTGGTCGGCAGCATGGGTCATGCGAGTCCACACACCCATGATCCATCGACGCAGGAGCGAAACGGAACCATACGACGCCCGCTTGTGGGCCTGAAGCCGTCTCTCCTTAATTCCAAAGGGTGGACCATCCTGGTGGAAGAGGAGATAGCCCAAAGGAGCCACCTCCATAACAAAGGGCAGAAGTGCCCTAGTCCAAGGTGTCTTCCACCCATCGTAAAAAAAGGTGGGCGAGAAAACTCCGAGTCCATCAACACTCACGGTCAGTGAGGAGTCCAAGGCTAGAAGTCCTCCCGCGCTCAGGCCGGCCACATAGAGGCGGTCGTACCGTTCGCGTACGAAGGCCAGTTGCGCCTTCACGTGCGTGAGCCAGTCCTCTTCAGACGTTCTCATCAGATCCCTGAGTCGCGTACAGTGGCCCGGGAGGGTCGTAGCATAGACGTCCCATCCGTGGCGCGCCAACCGCCGTCCAAGATAGCCCATCTCGACCGGTGTCCCTGTGACACCGTGAATCAGATATACCAAGGTACGTGAGTCGGTGTGGAAGGCGAGGTCGGTCGGTTGGCGGCCGACCATCTCATCAAGAGGACCAGGCTGCGTGGTCAGTCGTCGGCTCATGGCTCCTCCGTGCAGTGGGTGAAGAGCCAGTCCAGTAGTTCGATAGCCAGATCGATCTCACTCTTGGTGATATCCAGGCAAGGTGCAAGGCCGAAGACGTTCTTGTAATATCCCGTGACATTTAACACTAACCCCATTGGGCCACGGGATGTTGGAATCCCTCCGGCCAGACCCAACTCGAAGATCCGGTTTGCGAGGGGCTGGTTGGGGGTGAGCCGGTCCGGCTGCGTGACTTCAATACGCAAAGCCAAGCCCAAGCCGGCGACGTCCCCGATCACGGCATGCCGTTTCTTCAGGACTTCGAGCTGCTCCAGAAAATAGGCTCCCGATTCGGCCACCTTCCGCTCATACTCCTGCTGCTCGATCCACTGCAGTGTCGCCAAGGCTGCGGCTGTGCCCAACGGATTAGACGAGTAGGTGGAATGTGTCGACCCAGGCGGAAAGGCCTGGGGAGAGATGAGGGCCTCATCGGCCCATAGCCCAGAGAGGGGATTCAGACCATTGGTCAACGTCTTCCCAAAGACGACGATGTTCGGTTTGACGCCGAAGTGCTCAATCGCCCAAAACTTCCCGGTCCTGAAAAACCCCATCTGGACCTCGTCGTCTACCAGGAGAATCTTTCGCTCGTCCAGGATCTTCTTGAGCCGCAGGAAATACTCGGGCGGCGGCGGAATATATCCTCCCGTGGCCTGCACCGGCTCTGCGTAAAACGCTACAAACTCGGGCTCTTCAGCCTTCGAATCCCAGAATGAGTTGTACTCCGTCTCGAACAGCCGCTCGAACTGTTTGACGCAGTAATACTCGCAACTCTCCAGCTTCATATCGTACGGGCACCGGTAGCAGTATGGGAAGGGAACGAAATGTGCTCGGTTCGAGAAATGGCCGAAGCGTCGGCGGTATCGGTAGCTGGAGGTGATCTCGGAGGCTCCGAGGGTCCTGCCGTGGTACCCCCCCATAAAGGCCATGAAGAGGGATTTGCTGGTAGCACTGCGTACGAGTTTTATTGAGTCTTCAATGGCCTGGGCGCCCCCCACATTGAAATGCACGCGCCCTTTGATTCCGAATGCCCGGTGGCATTCGAGCGCCAATTTCTCGGCCGCCAGGACCTTTTCTTCATGGAGATATTGGGACGCCAATTGGGGCAATTGCTCAAGTTGCGCCTTCACCGCCTCCACGAGGCTCCGATTGCGATAGCCGAAGTTGACCGTCGAGTACCACATCTGGAGGTCGAGGTATGGTTTGTCCTCGCGGTCATAGAGAAAGCTGCCTTCACAGCCTTGAAAGAACTTCGGCGTGGGCGAGTAGTGCGCCGTATCGCCATGCGAGCAGTACTGCGCCTCCTTTTCGCGCAGCGCCGTTTCGGTGGGTCGGGGTTTATCTATGCGGTTCATTCGATCTGTTCTCCCTTTTGAAAGAGATGTTCAACGACGTCGGTCAGCGTCTCGAACGGTTCACAGTCGACCCCCTGCAGATCGCACCACTCTCGCAGCCTCCCTTTCGCGAAGACGTGTTGCGCTACGGTCGAGACGCACCGGTCGGATCGCCCGTCTCCGATATAGACCGTCTCCCTCGGCGAAAACCCGCCGGAGGCGGCTACTGCGCATTTACACGTCCCGGCCCCGGTCCAGCAGTCGGGCGATGGAAATGGGAAGCTGAGCGAGGGGAAGCTGTTTCCATTCCAGACCAGGTGATTAGAGATCACAGGGATGTGCGAGAGTCCGTGCCGTCGCAATACCGTATCGATGAGCAGATCGAGGCCATCGCTGACAATGGTCAGCGGAATGCCCTGCTCTGCGCACCGTTGGTCGAGCGCGACGATGCCCTCGTCGATGGGGATATCAGCCGCAAACCGTATCAGCGTTGCCCGATCTGCTCGAATCAACGCGACTTGTCGGGACAGACACTCTCGGCCGGTGATCTCACCACGCTCCCATCGGCCCTGCCATTCGCGGAATGCCGGCAGGGCAAAGGCCTCGAGGATGGCGTCCGTGACATCCGTCCTGGTGATGGTCCCATCGAAATCGCAGAGGACCTGGAAGGCCGACAGATCGCGCGGCAGGTCGGTTCGTCTCGGGCTCGGCGCGCGTGTGCCGGGCCTGGATGTGGAATGGATTATTCCTGAAAGACAGAATTGGCTCATAGTTAGTCCGAATAGGTAGCCACTCATTGCAAGACATAGGCCGATTTCGAATGGGCCTCCTGGCTCGCCACAGCACATACAGCAATCGGCCTGTTTTCAAGATATTACAGTGCTAATGCGATAGAGACCCAAGAGGTATGCCCAGGAGCCTGTATGCCCCGCGTGATTAGGTGCTGGAGGAGATATATCCATGTAGAAACAATATGTTACGATGCAGTGTGGCGGTTTTGCAGGTGGGGCGTATTGGCGGATCGACGAGGGAATTACCCCTCGGCGAGGTTGAGTCCAAAGCGCTCGGCCATCCGGTAGAGCGTTCGCCGATCAATCCCGAGAATCTTGGCCGCCTGGGCCTTGTTGCCGTGTGTCTCTTCAAGGACCCTGATGAGGTATCGCCTTTCCATCTCTTCCAGGGTGACAAGGTCCGGGAATTCCGGCGCAGCGGCGACAGGGGCCGACTCGCGCAGGGTAGCTGGAAGGTCGTCCGGAAGGATGATCTCGTGGCTGGTCATGACTACCGCCGATTCAATCGTATGTTCCAGCTCCCGGACGTTGCCCGGCCAATTCGCCTGCTGGAGTATCATCATCGCGTCCGGTGAAATCCCTACCACCGGTCTCTGGTTGGCGGCCGCGCACCTCTGCATGAAGTGATAGGCCAGCATCGGAATATCGTCCCGACGATCCCGCAGCGGCGGCAAGGTAATGGTGACGACGTTGAGACGGTAATACAGGTCCTCGCGGAACTGTTGCTTCCTGACCATGGACCAGAGGTCGCGATGCGTGGAGGCGAGCACCCGGACATCAACGGGGATCGACTTGTCGCCGCCGACCCGTCGGATTTCCTGCTCCTGCAGGACCCGCAACAGCTTCGCTTGCAGGGCCGGGCTCATATCCCCCACCTCGTCCAGGAGAATCGTCCCGCCGCCGGCCTCCTCAAAGAGCCCTCGCTTTACGGCCGTTGCGCCGGTAAAGGCGCCCTTCTCGTGGCCGAACAGCTCGCTCTCCAGCAGGCTCTCGGTGAGGGCCCCGCAGTTCACCGCCACAAAGGGCGCATTGGCCCTGGGCCCGTTATAATGGATCGCCCTGGCAATCAACTCTTTACCTGTCCCGCTCTCGCCATGCAGCAGGACGGTACTGCGCCCGTCTGCCACCCTGGCCACCAGCTTATAGACTTCAAGCATCGCCTGGCTGCTTCCAATGATATTGGAAAATTGATACCGGTCCCGAAGCGCCTGGCGATAGTGCACGTTCTCGTATAGTAACCGGCGCTGATCCAGGGCTCGGCCGATAGTGAGCAGGACGTCGTCCTTCTTGAACGGCTTGCTGATGTAATCGTAGGCCCCGCATTTGATCGCCTCGATCGCCGACTCCATGGCGCCGAAGGCGGTGAGGAGGATGACCGGAGTCTCCGGGCTCAACTCCCGAAACCGCTTGAGCACGGCCATCCCATCCATGTCCGGCATCTTGATATCGGTCAATACGAGATCCACGGGGACCCGTTGACCCTTCTCCACCGCTTCAGCCCCCCCGCCGGCCGACTCCACGGCGTAGCCGGCCTTCATCAAGACCTCGGCCAACACGGCGCGGGCCGTCGCATCGTCGTCCACGACGAGAATCCGAGGCGGCTTAGACATGGACTTCCACGCGCGTGAGGATCGGCAAGGCGATCTCGACAGTGGTCCCTGATCCCGTCCGGCTCTCCACGGTGAGGGTTCCACCGTGGGCCCTGATGATGTCCCTGGAGATCGCCAGTCCCAGGCCGCTTCCCTTGCCGATCTCCTTGGTGGTGAAGAACGGCTCAAAGATGAACCTTTGATATTCCTCAGCAATCCCTCTGCCATTATCCTGAACCGTGATCACCGCGATACCATCGAGGCTGTGCCCATTCTGGAGCGGGGATACCTTGCCGGCGTCGGTCTGAGGGTCGCGCCTGGCGGTCCGGAGTGCAAGGCTTCCCCCTTGCGGCATCGCTTCGATGGCGTTGGCGACGAGGTTCAGCAGCACCTGCTCGAGTTGGGTCGTATCGCAGAGCACCGGAGGGAGATCCGCGCAGAACTCGGTCTGTAGCCGTATCCCCTTGGCGGCCAGCATCGGGTGAGTGAGCTTCAACACCTCCTGGACCACCATATCGAGCGGCGCCGGGGCCAAGTTGGGCTGGGGATTGCGCGTAGACACCAGAAGATCCTGGATAAGCAGCACCACGCGATCGATCTCCGATTGGATAATACCAATGCGGTTTTTCATCTCCACTGTAATCTCAGGTTCATCCGCCAGCAACTGCAGATGCATAGAGACTGAATGGAGCGGTGTGCCGGCTTCGTGCGCGACCGAGGCCACCAGCTTTCCCAATGCCGCCATCCGCTCTGCGCGCTTCAACTGTTGTTCGGTTGTGAACAGCCGACCGTACGCCGCGATGAGATCGTCGTTCTGCCGGGACAGGTCCTCTGTCGCCTGCTGGAGCCTGGATTTCAGGGCCTCCCGCACCAGGGTAAAATAGCCTGCGGCGGCCAGGACGATCGAGGTGACGGACCGACTGATCAGCTCTGTCCAGGTGAACAGCTCAACGGGACCCAACATCCCGGCGTAGGTTAAGACGATGCTCGTTCCAATGATGAGGATGGCGATCCGTTTGGACAGGAGGGCGGATGCCAGGAGGATGGGCACGACATACCCATACGGAACGAAGATCTGGCCTGGGGTCCACATCTCCACCAGCCAGATCACAAGCATGATCAGGCCGACAATCCAACGGGACCACTGGTTGGTGGATCGTGGTGTCTTCCAGTCTCTATCCATCCGATTCCTTATGCGCGGATGCCGGCCCCTCGATTGAAGGCGTGTGCCAAAAAGATGACTGCGTCAATCTTTGAAGGTACGATCTCCTTCATCTTTTCTATAATCGATGTCGCTATCTCCTGATCCTTCGCCAGCCCATAGACCGCCGGTCCCCAGGAGCTTTGGCCGACCCCCAGCGCCCCTGCCCGAGACATCGCCTTGGCCAACGCTGCCCCCTGCGTGGTAGCAAAGGTTCCGCCCTGGACGGGCCGGAACCACGCTCCAACAATCCGCTGAATCCTGGTGAGCGACTCACCGAAGACGACGGGGTCGCGCTCGAGGATGGCCGGGAGCATCTGCATGAGCAGCATGCGGCTGAGCCGTCCGGCGGCGCTGCTGCCTGGACGGCCGCCGAGCCGATGAAATGCGTTGACCTCTGCGGTGCCGGCGAGCCCGTGGTCGGCCTGAGGGATCGCAACAACGAACGTCCACTCCTCCGGAAAGCGATAGCGAATGAGTGTTGGAGGGGTGGGATCAAGGCTCCAGGCGCCAGGTTGCTTCACCACGCTCGACGCTGTTTTCCGTCCGGCATCGACAATGAAACCGCCCTGTTCGAAGGCAGCGATCCCGATTCCCGACCGACCCCCTCGGCCCATCACGGCTGCCAGCTCCCGGACATCGGCGTCGATGGAGAACAGGCGAGCCAGCGCGGCGGCGACGCTGAGGGCCAGTTGCGTCCCCGAGCCGAGGCCGGCATGAGCTGGGATCGTTGTCTTGACGGCGATGTGCGCCCCTTGGCGCAGCTTATAATGGCGGAGGAATTGGCGCGCCAATACGAGGACGCGGCTCCTTTCTTCCCCTACGACCGAGAGACGATCGGCCGGCGTCGCCTCCAGGACGATTACAGGTTGGTTGATCGCCAGCCCGATGCTCCCGAACTTCCGACCCGATGCGCCATCCGGGTCGATGAATCCGAAGTGCAGCCTGGCATGAGCCTTGACCGTCACCCTCATCGAGGCTGCCGCTCCACGTAGTCCTGAAGATATCGCATCGCCCAGGCCTCCTGCTCCCCCCCGGTCTTCTGCACAATCTCGGACAGCCGGCGATACTCCTGAAGGATCGTCTCCACCCCAAGCAACCGAACCCTGGTAGCGAGGATGGCCGCCTCAATGATCGCATTCTTCGCCCGGTTGAACCCGATAAACTCCCGCAGAACCCCCTTCTTGACGACCCTGCAGCGGAAGGTCGCGCGCGGCGAAGCGGTATCGGCGCGCATGACCGAACACTCATAATACGAGCAGGCGTCTGTCAGGACAAGACCGGTGATCAGCTCGGCTGCAAAGGTCGGAAACTGAGGATTAGAGACGGCGCTTTCGGCGAACAGACGGATCGAGTCGGTTAGATTGACGACAGCGGACCCGGTGGCGACCAGATTCCGACAGGTGGTCGAATCCGTATAGGGACGAATCAGGATCTCTCCTTCCCCGATAGTGACCCCCATCGGCGCGAAGTTCGCCTCCCCCGCCTCATTCAGCGTCGTGACGATACTCTCAATAATCATACCGCCGTAGTTTAGGCACATAGCTGTCAGCAATCAGCCATTAGCAAGAGCGGTTGTACGGGTGCTGAAAGCCAAAAGCTGAAAGCTGACCGCTGATCGCTGTGAGCTCATCCAGGGAGATCATGGTCAAGATATCCCCACGTGAGGTCTTCTTCCTGGATATATTTTTTTCCAAGCCGCATCGCAATCCGCGCCTTCATTAGCTCGCGACCCAGGTAAAAGGCGTGGCCGGTCGGTTCCGGGCCGAGGTGCGCCGTGAGCTGGTCGAAGATTCGACGGATGTCGGTCTCCTTGATGAAGAGATCGCGATTGAACACATAGATGGCGTCCCGGTCGGCAAAGATGCGGAAGTGTGGGTCCGTCACCATCCGCTGCATCTCACGAAGCTCCGCCTCGGATGGACACTCCACCCGTCGATCCTTGATGGTGAGCAGGCCGTCGTCAAGGTTTTTGGGCAGCACCCCCCGCTGACGGGCGTAATATATCAGCCGCCGGGCCAGGTCCAGCTCGCGGACGGAGCCTCTGGCCCACGAGGCCACTTCGGTGGTGAGCGCATATCGGATCTGCAACTCCGACATCACCCCTGTGAGCAGCGCATTGATCCCGATGCTGTCGGCATCAGTCAGCTCGGTGATATTTCCCACCCCCATGAGGATCTCCGCCTGCGGAAAGCGGCGCCTCGCCTCGGTGTAGCGCGAGAGTGATTCGGCGAACCCGAAGCCGATCGGCGCGAGGATCGGGTCGATGAGGTATCGTGTAACGCTCAGGCGCTCCATGGCCTCGACATTCGCCGCGAGCGAATCCAGCCCCTTGCCGAAATCGGGGATGATGACCGGGGTACACTGAAGATCCGGAGCAAGGTGCAGGTTCTGAGCGTTCAGGCTCAGGACCAGTTCGGCGCCGGCCTTGTCGGCGGCGAGGATCTCCTGCGGGTCGAAACTGTCGATGCTGATGCGGAACCCTTCGGACCGAAGCGTCGAGACGATCTCGCCGATATTGCCGGCCGGTCGCCCTGGGGTGCCGCCGACGTCGATGACGTCCGCGCCGCAGGCCGCGTAGTAGCGGGCCTTACCGAGGATCTCGCCGATCGGCAGGGTGGGGGCGTCGTTGATCTCGGCCAGGATGGTCAGATCGTGCGCGCCGTACCCCTCCCGTTTCTTCTCCGCGCCGAAGTAGTAGGGGATGTCACGCAGGTCCTTCGGACCCTTTTCGACCTTTACGCCCAGCGCCTGCTCCAGTTCGTGAGGCTCGACGCGACAGAGCCCGGGGATCATTAACAGGTCACAGCCGGGCGAGCGGAGCGCATGAAGGATGAACGGCGTCGTCATCAGGGCGGCCACGCTGATCTTGAGGACGGCCACCTCGTGTTCGATGTCGGCCTCCATGCCGGCCAGCGTCTCTTTCAGGGCGCGCTCTGCCAGCTTTCCGGTAATGAAGAGGATCTTCATGCGCCCCCGTACACCGGCTCGTTACACCCAGAGGCCGCCGTGGACGTGCAGGATCGTCCCCGTCACATAGCGCGCCTTTTCGGATGCCAGGTAACTGACGGCGTCGGCGACATCGTCGGGCGCGCCTAATCGACCAAGGGGGACCATCCGAGCCCAGGCCGCCTTATCTTCGGCGCGATATCGGCCGTAGGTTTCGGTCTCGATGAAACCGGGGTTCACGGCGTTCACCCTGATGCCCCATGGCGCTTCGGACCGCGCCAGCGATCGCGTCAGCATGATGACGCCGGACTTGGCGATGTAGTAGGCGGGAGCGTCAAAGACCCCGATGGGCGAATGTTCGACATTGAGTGCTCCGATATTGATGATGCTGCCGTCCCGCCGTTCTCGCATGACCCGCAACGCCGCCCTGCTGCAATAAAAGGCGCTGCTCAGGTTGCTGTCCAGGGCGCGTCGCCACTCCTCATCGGTGGTGTCATACAACGCCCGCGTGACAAACGGCCCGACATTATTGACCAAGACATCAAGGGATCCGAGTTGGCTCACCGCTGTCTCGATGAGGTGGGACGCGCCCTCTGATGCGGAGACATCCGCTTTGACGGCCATCGCCTTCACCGGGAGGCCATCGAACTCCCGAAGAGCCGATTGGGCGACTCCGTCGTCGCCATGATAGTTCAGGACGACGTCGCACCCATCCTGAGCCAGGCGGCAGGCAATCGCCTTGCCGATCCCTTTCGTGCCGCCGGTAATCACCGCAACCCGTCGCGTATCCATTTACTCCGTCCTGCAGGCATCTCAGCCGTCAACTCTCAGCCGTCGGCTTTTCCTCTTCTGATGATAGCTGAACGCTTCTTAATTTACTTAATAATGATCGTATCTTATGCTCGCACCGTCGAAACTTCAAGACGAATCCGCCTTTGTGCGCGGCGGCGCTGTGACCTGCGCCATCAGAATCGCTTGACTTATTTTGGGTGGGATGTAAAATAAGCCCCACAAATGGTTGGGCGGTTAGCTCAGTCGGTAGAGCGCCGTCTTCACACGGCGGAGGTCATTGGTTCGATCCCAATACCGCCCACCACGATCCCCCTGCCGCTCGGTAGGGGGTTTTTATTTGCTGTGACCATTTCGGCTTGACATCACTGAACCGCTTCAGTAGGCTCCATTTTAGTCAGACCTCGGATTCTATTCACGCATGAGACATGAATGTGGAGCCATGGAAGCTGTGCAGTCGGATGGGATAACAGCGCGGGTGCGGCGGATTGGCGAGCGGGTGCTCGCGGGAGGGGCCCCGGCGTTCGAGGAGGCTGTCGAACTCTTCGAGCGGTCCGATTACGACGTTCATGAACTGTTCCAGGTGGCCAATCGCCTCCGGCTGAATCGGTTCGGGAACCGGATCCACCTGTGCGGCATCGTCAACGCCAAAAGCGGCGGCTGTCCGGAGGATTGTAGCTTTTGCAGCCAGTCCTCTCGTCAGGCCACTGAAATCGCAAAGTATAGCGTGATCTCTTCGGACGAGATGGTCCTAGCCGCCAGGCAGGCGCGCGGGTACGGCGCGTGGGCGCTTGGAGTCGTCACCGCCGGCCGCGGCTACGATGCGACCTCTGAAGATTTCCGGCAACTCATCGTGGGGATTCGGGCCATCACACGGGACGGCTCGGCAGAAGCACACGCCTCACTCGGAATCATGGGCGATGAGGAGGTCCGGCAGCTCAAGAAGGCCGGTCTTACGACGCTCAATCACAACCTGGAGACCGGCCGCTCCTACTTCCCGCAGGTCTGCACGACCCACACCTACGACGAGCGGGTGCGTACCCTCAAGGCGGCCAGGGCTGCGGGGATCAGGGTCTGCAGCGGCGGGGTGTTTGGCATGGGCGAGGACCCCGGGCATCGCGCTGAGCTGGCCTTTGCCCTGAAAGATCTGGACGTCGACGAGGTCCCCCTGAACTTTCTGATCCCTGTGGATGGGACGCGATTGGCGAACGCTGTCCCGCTCTCACCGCTTGAGATCCTGAAGGTGATCGCCCTCTTTCGCTGGATCCTCCCGACCAAGAATATCTTTGTCTGCGCCGGGCGGCAGCATCTGGGCGAGCTGCAGCCGATGATCTTCTTCGCCGGTGCCAGCGGCGTGATGGTCGGCGACTTCCTGACCACCAGGAACCGGAGCGTGAGCGACGACCTCAAGATGCTTCATGATCTGGGGCTCGAGTTCGGCGAATCATTGCTCGCCCCGGAACGCCACGCCGCCGCTACTGCCTTCTGACCCCGCCATGGCCTCGCGCAGCCATCGGCTTCGACAAGACGACAAACGCTACGTCTGGCATCCGTTCACCCAGATGGCGGATTGGCTGCATGAGCGCCACCCGATCATCGAGCGGGGCGAGGGAAGCGTCCTCATCGACGTAGACGGCCGCCGCTACCTGGACGGCGTCTCCTCGCTGTGGGTGACGGTCCACGGCCACCGTAAGCAGGCGATCGATCGGGCCATCCGCGCCCAACTCGGCAAGGTTGCCCACACCTCCTTCCTGGGCCTGTCGCATCCACTCGCCATTGAACTGGCCAAGGCGCTCGTCCGGATCACCCCGGATGGACTCGCCAAGGTCTTCTACTCCGACAACGGCTCGACTGCCGTCGAGATCGCGCTGAAGATGGCGTTTCAGTACTGGCAGCAGCGGGGCGGGGCGTTTGCCCGCAAGACCAGGTTCATCGCATTGGAAGAGGCGTATCATGGCGATACCGTGGGCGCGGTCAGTGTCGGCGGGATCGATCTGTTCCACCAACTCTACCGACCGCTCCTCTTCCCGATCCGGCGGATCCCATCGCCGTATCGGGCGCCATGGAACCGTCGCCGTCGGCTTGATGCGCTCGCGCGGCTGGAGTCGATGCTGTCGCGCCATCACGATCAGGTAGCGGGTCTGGTGATGGAGCCGCTGATCCAGGGCGCCGCCGGGATGCTGCCGGCCCCGTCGGGTTTCCTGAAGGCGGTCCGCTCGCTCTGCTCACAGTACAACGTGCTCCTGATCCTGGACGAGGTCGCCACCGGCTTTGGTCGGACCGGGACGATGTTTGCGTGCGAGCAGGAGGGGGTCGCGCCCGACCTGCTCTGTCTGGCGAAGGGGCTGACGGGAGGGTACCTGCCGCTGGCGGCCACGCTCACGACACAGCAGATCTTCGACGGTTTCTGCGCGCCTTACGGAGAGAAGAAGGCCTTCTTCCACGGCCATAGCTATACCGCCAACCCGCTGGCCTGCGCCGCCGCCCTCGCCAGCCTCCAATGCTTTCGCCGGGAGCAGACCCTCAAGCGGCTACAGCCAAAGATCGCGCTGTTGCGTCGCGAGCTTGAATCGCTGCGATTGCTGGCCCACGTGGGTGACATCCGGCAGGTCGGGTTTATGGTCGGGATCGAACTAATGGAGGATCCCAAGCGGGGGAAGGCGTACCCCTATGAGGCCAAAATGGGGATTCGAACGATCCTGGAGGCCAGGCGGCGAGGGCTGATCATCCGGCCGCTGGGTAACGTCATCGTTCTGATGCCGCCCCTGTCGATTTCGTCGAAGGATCTCATCAGGATGGTGCGAATCGTCGGCGATGCTATCAGAGTTGCGACGGAGTAATGCCTCATGCACCTGCCACGCGCCCGTGGGGATGAAAGTTCCGTAATCGAGCAAAATCCCCCCCAACCCCCCTTTTCAAAAGGGGGGAGCGGGGGGATTTCGGGACGGCAACTAGAGACTTTCTCATCAATGAACACCGTGAGACCTATAGGTCTGTTTGTTACCGGGACGGATACGGGCGTTGGGAAGACGCTGATTGCGGCCGGACTTGCGCACGCCCTGCAGACTCTGGGGGTCGATATCGGTGTGATGAAGCCGGTCGAGACCGGCTGCCCGATGCGAGATGGCCGGCTGCAGCCGCCGGATGCCTTAGCGCT